>JAERRQ010000253.1 GCA_016735355.1 Desulfobacterales bacterium
ATTATTCCCTTCTGAATCCCTGGTTGAAGTACCGTGCATAAAAAAAGGATGCTGTTCTACCAGTTTTAAAATATCCGCTTCTTTTTCAGGATCTCTGAAACATTTTATTTTAACTCCTCCAAGTGTAGTTTCAAAGGTTTCATGAAAAACCAGCTTTATAATCTTTCTCTCATTAGTTTCGGTATCTATCACCCTTTTGACCCAGAATTTAGGATCCTCAACACCGAACCTGAGCTCCTTTGCGTTTCCTATGACCTTATAATGCTTATTGCCAAGTAATATTAAATCTTTATAGCTTATATCATGGACTCCTGTTGTATCCGTGATGACACGGTCAGCCATCTGCTAATGTCCTTCTGTAATATAATGCGGAAGATTGGACATAGCTGCTTTTACGCTGTCCATAAAGTTTTTCATTCCATTGCTTTCGATTACCAGCCCCAGTTGCTGTAACAGCACTTTAATCGATTCAACATCATCTTCATGCATAAATATAGGTTTGTCATGATAACCTTTAAGCATCCCGATAACTGCATTTCTGCATTTAATAGGAACCGAGAATATGGATACAATTCCTTCTTTTATTGCTGCGTCAACATATTGTACTCTTTGACTATTTTTGATGTTTACATACAAGACTATCTCCCCTTTCATAAACTCATCAAGCTCGTCGTCCATATACAGAGATCCTTTAGCTAAATATTCATCACTTAACCCATAACTGCTGATGCGAAAAAATTCCTTTTCTTTATCATCATAAAGCAGGATACTGCTGCCTTTAAAACCGAATGTGCGGCAAAGCCCTTCAACAAGATGCTGAAACAGCAGGTTCATGTCTTCATATGTTGAAATAGCGTGGCTGATGGTCCTATATTCCTGTAAATAAAATTTTCTTTCATTCTTTTGTTTCATTCCAGCTTCTCCTGATTACCAAAGACAAGAGGTAATATGTTTTAGCTTTTACAACTTTATAAAAACCTATGCCCCCAACGCGCCTTTTATTGCGTCAGCTGCTACATCCAAACTAATGGTCCCCGTATTTATCACAAGATCATAATTTACGGGATCTTTGATATCTGCATTAAAATATTTCCTGATAAAAGCCCGCCGATCAGATTCGGTTTTTATGAGGCGTCTTTTTGCCTCGTTTAAAGAGATCCCGTAATCGATAGATATTTTTTCTATCCTTTTCTTCTCCGGCGCCACTATGCGTACTCTAAACCGCCTTAAAGGGGGGAGTACGAAATTAGCTCCTCTTCCAACTATTATGGCTCGTCCATGTTTACCGATTGTACCAATAACTTGCATTAGATGCTTGAGATACTGGTCAGGCCAGAGATGTCTGTAATCCACAAGAGATGATATCCATTCATTCCAAACGGAGACTCCTTTCTCATCTACTGTCTCAAAGAATCTCTCGCTTATTTTAGTGCCCTCAGCCATACCTTGAACGAAATTTTTGTTAAAGATATCAAATTCAAGTTTTTCAGCAAGTTTCTTTGCCACTATACTTCCACCGCTGCCTGGCTCCCGGGATATAGTAACTACTGGGAGAGCCTCTGTTTCGTCAGCCTTCTCAATCTGCGAAACATGCCATTTCTGAACTTGTTCTTCTACGATCTGCCCTATGGAACGATTTTTTGTTTTCATGGCTCCTCCTTTTTTATATGCTCCGTTAATTCTTTATGCATCCACAAGAAATTTCAATGTTTTTTTTTAAAAGTATTCCAAAGACTCTATTTCGTGTCAAGAAGTAATTCAACATAAAACAAAAAAGCAGTAATTATGGTATTTTTTCTTTTATAATTTTGCGCGTAGATTTTGTTTAACAAAAAACCCTTTAAAAAAATGAGGGAGTATGGTATGGGTAAAGGTTTAACTTCTTGATATGAATAAAATTCATCTAAGTATTATAGTAATCAAATGCTACGTTTTTCAATTAAATCCCTTGGCTGCAAAGTGAACCAATGCGAATCCGAAGATATTGCGGATGCCTTGAAAAAGGCGGGCATGGAGGAAACATCACCTGCGGCATGCGAGCAGGATTCAGATATTTGCATTATAAATACATGCACAGTCACGCAAAAGGCATCCATGCAATCAAGACAGGCAATTAGGCAAGCCATCCGCGCCAATCCTGAAGCCAGAATAATTGTAACAGGATGTTACGCAGCAACTGAACCGGATGAAATAAACCAAATAAACGGGGTTCACTCGGTTATAGCCAACGCCAAAAAGAAGATACCGGAAATTATCCTTTCAGACTCTGAGTTTAAGTCTCATTTTACAGAATCGGATCATAAAAAAAAAATAGAGTATGATAATCAAGTACTTTTACCGGAGCTGGATTCGAAAAAAAGAACCAGGCCGTTCTTAAAAATACAGGACGGATGCAATGCTTTCTGCACTTATTGTATAGTCCCTTATGCCAGGGGCCGCAGCAGAAGCATGTTCCCCGATCAGGTTCTGGAAAAAATCAATAAATTCAGTAAAAAAGGTTTTAAAGAGGTTGTCCTTACCGGTATACACCTTGGAGTCTTCGGTTTGGAGCTTAAACCTGCAAGCAGCCTTTCTGAATTACTGGAAAAGATAGAAAAAGCAAAACCGAAATGCCGAATACGATTAAGTTCCATAGAGCCCCGAGAGCTGACAGAGAGTATCATAAAACTTGTGGAACAATCGAATATTTTCTGCCGCCATTTCCATCTACCACTGCAAAGCGGCGATAATTTCATTCTCAAAAAAATGAACAGACCATATGATAGCGAACTTTTCAGGAAACTGGTTCTAAAAATTCATAAATCGATTCCTGAAGCCGCCATAGGAGTAGACATACTTGCAGGTTTTCCGGGTGAAACGGAAAAAGCTTTTTATAATACATATTCACTGATAAAAGAACTGCCGGTGACTTATCTGCATGTTTTTCCATTTTCACCCCGCAAAGGCACCCCGGCCGCCGGATATCCGGATCAAGTCTCTCCGCAAACGCTAAAACTCAGAACCGGCATGCTGCGTGAATTGGGAGCATTTAAAAAAAAAAAATTCTACTCCGGATTTATCGGGAAAAAAGTGAAAATCATAATAGAGGGGAAAAGAACCAAAAACGGAGACTTAAAAGGGCTGACTTCCAATTATATACCGGTTCATGTAAATGGTGGCGATGATCTGAAAAATTCAATAGTAGAAGCAAGGATAACACAATTGAACGTTAATTTCACTTCCGGCAAAATCATCGGGTTAATTTAGTCGCACGTTCTTGATAGTACGTTTTTGGTCGTACGGTTAAGGATGCTTTGCAGGATGGCATTTGCAACGTCTTCTTTTTCCATTAGAGGTAGAGATTTTTTTGCACCATCCTTGAAAAAAAGAGTCACTTTATTGGTTTCTGACTGAAACCCTGATGATGAGGAAGAGCCTACGATATTTCCAACTATGAGATCGAGATTTTTTTCGCGGAGTTTTTGCTGTGCGTATTGCTCAAGATTTTCTGTTTCAGCTGCAAAGCCGACGAGAATACGGTCTTTTTTATTTTTTCCGAGTTCTTTCAGGATATCCCGGGTTTTCTGCATGGAAAGAGTTATCGTTTCTTTACCTTTTTTTATTTTGTGCTCCGCCGGGTCAACAGGTCTGTAGTCAGAAACAGCGGCCGTTTTTATTATTATATCCGATTTATCCATGTAATCAAACACAACGCTTGCCATTTCCATAGCTGTATTTACTCTGATTGTGGTAATTCGGGGCGGATCGGGCAAGCTTACCGGACCGGTGATCAGCACTACTTCAGCTCCTCTCTGCTCCGCTGCTCTTGCCACGGCAAAGCCCATTCTGCCAGATGAGGGGTTGCTTATAAACCTGACCGGATCAACAGGTTCTCGTGTGGGGCCGGCTGTTACCAGCACCCTTCGCCCTGAAAAATCCTTCGCTGTAATCAGGGAATTAAGCCTGTCAATTATACTTTCAGGGTCCGGAAGCCGCCCGGGGCCTGTGGTCCCGCATGCGAGATCCCCTGATTCAGGTTCCATAATAAAAAAACCGTCGTTTTCCAGTATATCAAGATTCCTCTGAACAGCCCTGTTTTCATACATGTGGGTATTCATGGCGGGACATATGATTTTGAAAGAGGTAACAGCGAGCATGAATGTGCTTATAGCATCATCTGCTATGCCGTTTGCCAATTTACCTATGATATTGGCAGTGGCAGGCGCCACTATAACAGCATCCGCTTCTTCAGCCCATACAATATGTTTAATGGAAGGATCGGCGGCCCGGCCAAAAAGAGTAGTACAAACAGGTCTGCCTGAGATGGCCTCAAAAGTCAGCCGGCCGACAAATTCCACGGCATTTTCCGTCATTACAACCCTTACCGCCGCCCCATGCCTTACAAGGAGCCTTAAAAGTTCGACAGCCTTGTAGGCGGCAATACCGCCGCATACGCATAGTACTATATTTTTATCCTGAATACTCTTGTACATAGCCGCTTCCGAAATCATGCTCAAAGGCCATATCTTCAAAGCGGGTATATGCGCTCAAAAAAGTCAGACTCACCTTGCCTACCGCCCCGTTTCTATGTTTGGCGAGTATAATCTCGGATGTACCTTTTTGTGGATTATTTTCGTCCTTGTTGTATACTTCGTCCCTGTAAATAAATGCTACCAGATCGGCATCCTGTTCCAGAGCACCGGATTCCCTTAAATCAGAAAGCAGAGGCCGCTTGTCACCCCGTTCTTCCAGCTTTCTGTTCAACTGCGACAAGGCAACCACCGGAATGTCAAGCTCCTTTGCCAGGGCCTTTAATGATCTTGAAATTTCCGAAATTTCAAGATCCCTCCGCTCGGCCCGGGAATTACCCCTCATAAGCTGAAGATAATCTATGACAACAAGGCCCAGATCATTATCCATCTTGAGTCTGCGGGACTTTGCTCTTATGGATAGCGATGTAATGTCGGGTGAATCATCAATAAAAATTGGAGCCGAAGTCAAAACGCTGGCTGCATCCGTAAGCTTTAACCAGTCATCATCACCCAAAAAACCGCCTCGCACACGGGAAGAGTCCACCCTTGCTTCAGAACATAGCAAACGCATGGATAACTGTTCTTTTGACATTTCAAGTGAGAATACGGCTACCGATATATTCCCTTCAACAGCAGCATTCCTTGCGATGTTAAGAGCAAGGGCGGTTTTGCCCATGCCGGGGCGCGCGGCTAAAATTATCAGATCCGATCCCTGGAATCCCGAGGTCAGCTTGTCAAATTCTTTAAATCCCGATGGCACTCCTGTTAGAAGAGCTTTATTTCCCTGCTGTTCTTCAAGAGCAGCAATATTATCATCAACAAGTCTGCTTATGGAAAAGAATGAAGGTCTTATTTTATTTTCAGCTATTTCAAAAACCGATTTTTCGGCAAAACCTATCACTTCATCGACATCACCCCTGTCCTCGTAACACCGCCTGGAAATTTCGTTAGCTTTTTCAATAAGACGCCTCAAGCACGCCTTGTCATGAATGATTTTGGCGTAATACTGGGCATTTACAGCTAAAGGTACCGTATCGACTATACCAGCGATATACGTAGCACCACCTACTTCGTCAAGCTTACCGCATTCTTTAAGAATATTTGTAAGTGTTATCAGATCTACGGGTTCGTTTTTAGAATAAAGCTCGGTAATTGCTTCATAAATCACTTTATGAGATGACCTGTAAAAATCATCCGGCGCCACAACCTCGACAACATCATTAAGCACATCATTATCCAGGAGAATAGCGCTTATTAGATTCTCCTCGGCTTCAATATTTTGCGGTGGCAGTTTATATAACGAAGTATCCTTTTCCATAACAACACCCAAATGCCCATTTCTTCATAAAAACGCCCTATTTCTCCGGCTCTACTTCAACAGTTATTTCAGGCTCAACACCAGCATAAACCCTTATGGGTACCTTGTAGGAACCTATCTGCTTTA
>JAERRQ010000056.1 GCA_016735355.1 Desulfobacterales bacterium
GATAAACTGTTAATAATTTTTGCCAGGGAGATCCTGAGCCGCAAGCCGGGAGCCACATTTATCTCGGAAGTTAAATGTTCGAAAGTGATGTATGACGATATTGAAAAACACGGCGGACGCGCCATAATGTGGAAAACCGGGCATTCCCTTATAAAGCAGAAGATGAAACAGGAGAATGCCGCTTTGGCCGGTGAGATGAGCGGGCACATATTTTTTTCGGATCGCTATTTAGGATTTGATGACGCTGTCTACGCATCATGCCGACTTATTGAAATATTGGCGGATACCGGGAAAAAGATATCAGAACTTCTTTCTGATATTCCCAAAACTTACTCCACACCTGAAATACGGGTGGAATGCCCTGATGATAAAAAATTTGCCCTGGTCGACAAGGTGACCGAATACTTCCGCAAAAAATACAATATTATTGATATTGACGGGGTGCGAGTCCTCTTTGACGATGGATGGGGCCTGGTCAGAGCATCCAATACCCAGCCTGCGCTTGTGCTTCGTTTTGAGGCATTGACCAAAGAAAGACTGGGGGAGATAAAGCATCTTGTTGAAACCGTGCTGGAAGAAATGAAATAAAATAACGGTTGACGGTTTTTTAACGAATTATGCAATGCCCGTAAATTCTCTTACAATTAACCGTTAACTGTCAACTCCATAAAGTCTGCACGTATTGTTCCAGACTTTTTCCGCAAGCTCTTCAGGATCATCTTTTCTTGTTTCCGCGAGTTTAAGCAAAACGGACCGTACAAAAGCAGGCTCATTTCTCCTTGTGCGGTTCTTCTCCGGGGCGGGGGTCAAATACGGGGCATCAGTTTCTATAAGAAGCCTTTCAACAGGTATATCTTTAACAATATCCCTTAAATAAGCGCCTCGTTTTTTTATAGTAAGAATACCTGTAATGCCGATATACAATCCCATATCAAGATACTCCACCAGTTCATCCCTGCTGCCGCTGAAGCAATGCACAACACCTCTTCTCTTATGATTAGAATAAGACTTCAGAATCTCTAATAGTCGGCCATTGCTGTCTCTTTCATGAAAAATAACAGGCAGCTCCAGGCTATCTGCTGTTTCAAGCTGCCTTATAAACCATTTTTCCTGAATAGCTTTGGGAGAGTACATTCTGTTAAAATCGAGTCCTATTTCACCCCAGGCCCGTACATTCGGATCATCCGCAAGTTCCACAAGATCTTTTATTCTCTTCTCGCTGCAACTCTTTGCATCGTGAGGATGAACACCGGTTGAGGCGTAGAAGCCCTCTTTTGATTTAGCCATTGCAACCGCTTTTTTCGAACTGTCCAGGTCAATGCCGACAACCATCACGGCCTCAACACCTACCTCAGCAGCGCGCTGCAAAACATTGTCAAAATCTTTTTTAAAGATCCGGTCATCAAGATGACAATGACTATCAAATAATTTCATACCAATTCACTTTCCTTGCTCTTTTTTTATTTCAAACCACAGCTCTATTGATGCTGCTTACTCCTTTGAAAAAAACGCACAATCAAGCTGAAAACTTTTTTGATTCCTTGCCATATTTTCGGCAGCAACCATATCATCAGTAAAATAAAAATAACCAGCAATGTGATAAACAGCCATGGATAGTAAAGAGCAGTCCATATCCCGGCAATAACCGCAAGATCTTCCGTTATTGAAGCCGTCCAGTTGGAAAACGGCTCCGGAGATGTGTTGATAAGCGCCCTGGTCCCGGATTTAACAGCATGCGTGCCTGCGGCTATACTTCCGCCTGCAATGGCTGCGGCAAGTTCAGCAGCAGGATTAAGATCGCCAACAGCGGACGCAGCCAGTACGGCTCCGGCAGGGATGCGGATAAAAGTATGAATAACATCCCACCCTGTATCAACCCCAGGTGTTTTATCTGCAAAAAACTCGACAAGATACATAAGACCTGCCGCTCCGATCACCATAGGGTTGCTTAATATCTGCAAATCCGGAGGCAGACTGATGTTGCCGGTTATCTCAAGCAGACCAAGCATCAAAACAGCAAGATAAAGATTAATGCCGCTTGCCCATCCGGCGCCCATTGCAAGAGCTATTGTTTTTGATATTTCATTTAAATTATCCATTTAATACCATACGCGATATATTGATATATTTC
>JAERRQ010000224.1 GCA_016735355.1 Desulfobacterales bacterium
CATACAGCCGGTCTTTATGGTACCCCTAACCTTGTGCCTGAAACAGACGCAATACTGTCCTGGTTGAGTCTTCGTGTCGTCGGCCAGGCATGTGGGTATTAATATGAAAAATACCAGGAAAGTAATTATGTTGAAGAGATGGTATAGACACCTTATGGTTTGCATTTTAAATGATGAACCTTTTAGTATCGTCGATGTTCAGCGGGCTTTTTGAAGAATGAATTGAGATCGACCCCGCCAATTTTGAAATATTTTGGTATTTATTTCTTTGGGGTCGACACAATCCTAATAGTTGTAACCCCCCTGCCGGATGCGGCAGCCTGCATCTTGTTCGCTGAATTTTGCAACAATGATTGTTAATGCGATATATTGGCACTGGTTCAGTTAAATAGGTCTCATAATTTCTTGAAATTACAGTTAAAATTAGCTATAAACAAATTAAAATAAAAAATATAGATATAATCTATTCCAACTTTAACAAAAAGGAGTAGATTATAATTTTGTTTTCCTGCAAATGCCCCAAATGCAAATCTGAAAACGTCAGGTTTGATTATGAGTACAATAGTGATCAGCATTGAACAAATGGTGCAGCGTATTCATCATTGCCAACCTTTCTACGAAACTACCGGAACGATATCTCGATTTGTATCTTTTTCATTTTGTTAACTTATTTTTTAACAGCTCCCCCCTATAAAGCGGCATGGCATACCCAGGACATCCGCAGAAAACGCCAGCACTTCATCACAAGTCACCATTTTCATTCCGGCCCCGAAGCAGCATGCCAGGTGCAAGGCATCAAGCGTGCAAAGAGCTGTTTTCCTGGAAGAAATCCATTTTTGCGCCTGCCGATAGTGTTTCGTAGTGATGGAAAGCCGTCTGAACAAACCTGAACGGATATCCTCTGCAAAGGCACTTTCCACAAGACCGGCATGCACCTCGGTAATTTCCTTCATGCGAATCCAACGGGAAAGAGCAGAAGCAAACTCCAATCCGGTAAGATCGCTGATGACAACAGAAACCCTGAGAGATGACAGGAAACTCTGTATCGCCGGACTTGTCTTTCCCTCTCTATAATAAGGCAGAAGTGCACTGGTATCCAGATAGTAGCCACCTCTATCCTCGTTCATCACGCATTTCCCGTATTAATTCTGCTGACGGCAGTTTTGCCGGAGGAAGCATGGCCCTCAAAGTGCTGCGGTCAGGAAAACGCATCTTTCCTGTTTCAATTTCTGAAGCCGGGAGTAAACGAGCTGTCGGTTTGCCTCGGCGCATTATAAGAATTTCTTCTCCAGCCTCCACCGCATCCAGCAGACGGCTGATCTGTTGCCTGGCTTCACGTACATTTACTTTTTGCATGGTTTCTCCACCTATTAAAAAGTATTACACATTGCTAATGTACACATAGACGTGTTACCACGTCAACATTTTTTCCTTTATAGCCAAGGAACGGTTTATTTTTGGGTCCAGGTTTTTTAAATTCGAGTTTTCTGTCCAAAAGACGTTCCATTTTTTCGCTAAAAAAATCCGCACCTAAAAATCAGCCGGTTCGTTCGTGTTTTCGTAACCGTTCACGGTTTAAGCCCATGAATTTTTAAACAGGCTCTTAGGTTAGGGCTCGCTCATAAATGCACGGGCTACAATATCCTCAACCATTTTTTTGTCCGCAATAAACGGCAGGGTGATATGATCGGAGCCTTTTCTTTGTTTATTATATTGCATACTCGTCTTGACGGAATTTTCATTTCGCGCCCAGGCCCGCCTGGCGACCCCTCCCATAACGTCCCATGGAATAGCTTTTTTAATTATTTCATCAACCTTTTTACTACCGTCAAGCAGAAGACCGAATCCGCCGTTGATGGCTTTGCCTATTCCTACACCGCCGCCGTTATGCAGAGCCACCAGGGTCATGCCCCGGGCAGCATTTCCGGCAAAAGACTGGGTGGCCATATCCGCCATTATATTACTGCCGTCCTTGATATTAGCAGTCTCCCGGAAGGGCGAATCCGTGCCTCCGGTATCATGGTGGTCCCGCCCGATCATCACCGGACCGATCTCTCCCTTTCTGACCATTGCATTAAATTCTAAAGCAATATCTCTTCGCCCGGCTGCATCCTGATATAGAATCCGGGCCTGGGTTCCCACCACAAGATTGTTTTTATCCGCATCCCTGATCCATATATAATTATCCCTATCCTGGAATCTTCGGGCAGGATCGATTTTCCCCATGGCCGCCTTATCCGTCTTCAATAGATCTTCATGTTTCCCGCTAAGGCATACCCATCTAAAAGGACCGTAACCATAATCAAAAAGCAAGGGGCCCATTACATCTTCCACATATGAGGGGAAGATAAATCCATCCATCGGATTCTTCCCATTTTTGCAAACCTCTTTAACACCGGCATCATAAACAGCTTTTAAAAAACTGTTGCCATAGTCAAAAAAATAGCAGCCACGGTCTACCAGGCGTTTAATCAGCTCATAATGTCTTTTAAGGGATTTATCCACAATAGACCGGAAACCTTCCTTGTGGTCCGCAAGAAATTTCGTGCGCTGTTCAAAGGTTAATCCCTGCGGACAGTATCCCCCTTCATACACGACGTGGCACGAGGTCTGGTCTGACAGCAAATCTATTTTAACCTTGTTCTTATCGGCATACTCAAGAAGATCTACGATATTGCCGTAAAAGGCTATTGCCAACGCATTGTTTTTAGAGCGGCACTCTTCCGCCAGTTTGAACGCCATAGCCGGCTCATCTGTAACGCGGCTCACCCAGCCCTGCTCAAAAC
>JAERRQ010000100.1 GCA_016735355.1 Desulfobacterales bacterium
AAACCGGCTTTTTCTATATTCAGACGTATAATAAAAAGATGCCAGGCATGCCTGAACTCATATACCGGATCTGCAAGCGGTAAAATTTCATCGATTTCCGTTAACCGCCGGCGGTATCTTGCTGCCAGTTCAGCCCGTTTTTGATTAAATTTTTCAATCCGATCCAGTTGGTGCAAACCGAGAACCGCAGAAATATCAGTCATATTATATTTATAACCCGGCTCTATAACCTGTGCCTGGGGCGCCCTTCCCTGAGAATGCCGGTCATAGGCATCAACCCCCAGCCCGTGAAATTTCAATCTGCGGATTCTATCGGCAAGGGCGGTGTCATCCGTGCAAAACATGCCCCCTTCCCCCGTAGTTATATTCTTGATCGGGTGGAAAGAAAAAATTGATGTGCCTGTTTGCCCGATACGTTCTTTCTTATATTCTGTTCCCAAGGCATGTGCGCTGTCTTCCACCAAAAAGATACCCCTGTCCGCGGCAAGCTTGCGGATGTGATCAAGGTCTGCCGGAACACCGCCAAAATGAACCGGAACAATCAAGCGCGTCCGGTCAGTAATGCTTTCGCGTATTGAATCTTCGGAAACAAGCAGTGTATCGGCGTCAACATCAACAAATACGGGGACAGCCCCGGCCAGGACTATCAAATTAACCGTGGAAACCCAGGTCATGGAAGGCGTGATGACTTCATCTCCCGGACCAATCTCAAGCGCTTTAAGCAGAAGGTGCATACCGGCGGTTGCCGAAGAAAGGGCGACTGCCTCCAGGCATCCTGTAAATTTACAAAATTTTTGTTCAAATTCAGCACAGCGCGGGCCTGTAGTAATCCAGCCGGAACGAAGAACCTTGCCAACCTCGGCAATCTCTTCTTCCGTAATGGATGGGCGTGAAAACGGCAGGAATTTTTTTCTCATAATTTATTTTTTATCCATTTATTATGCATAAGGAATAATTGTGGGAGTTATTTCGTCCCCGTTCCTATGATTTTTTGTATGTTGGTTTGTATAAAAATAATCGATAATGATTTATACACCGGAAAGTTAACGAAAAGATTACTGGAAAATTATATTTTGATAATATAAAAAAATAATCTTGTTCAGGTGCTAAATTCCAACACAAAATGGAGCCGGTTTCAAAATGTTCAATTTTGTTCGAGGTCAAGAAAGGCAAAAAATTTAACCACAGGAATACATTAAGTATTTCGAGGATTAAAACCCTTTTTAAGATCAGGTTGCCTGACGCAAAGATCGGGCAAAAAAGGGCGTTTTGAAATTGGCTCAATTGTCAAAACATTTTTAACAGGGAACCATAAATGATGACGCGATATAAAAAGGCCTTTGTTTTTATTATTAATCCTGTTGCAGGTAACCGGAGACACGAAAATATTGAACAAAAAATTTACTCTTATTTTGCATCCACCGATATTGAACCATTTATTTATCCGACTCAATATGCCGGTCATGCGGCAGTAATATGCCGGCAACTGGTAGAACAATCGTCTCCATCGGCCATTATTGCCGTGGGTGGTGATGGAACGGTTAACGATGTCGTGAACGGGATTGGCTTATATGGAGTGCCGATGGGCATCATTCCCCGTGGTTCGGGAAATGGTTTTGCCCGGCATCTTGGTATTCCAACCAGTTTGGAAAAAGTTTTTACTATCATTGAAAAATCTTATTTCACTCCTGTAGATTTAATCAGGATTGGTGAAAAATATTCCGTCAATGTTTCAGGGGTTGGTTTTGATGCCCTGGTAGCCTGGAGATTTCAACACCGCCGATCCCGGGGTTTACGTTCTTATGTCAGAATTGCAGCCAGTGAATTTTTTAAATATCAACCTGAAGAATATGAGCTGCTGATTGACGGGAAAATGAGCCGGCAAAAGGCTTTCTTGATCAGTATTGCTAATTCGTCGCAGTTCGGTAATAATATTCTGATTTCTCCCAAAGCTTCTGTTTGTGACGGCTATATTGATCTATGCGTCATCTCCCCCTTTCCTAAAGCTGCGGCTTTAGGACTGCTATATAAAGTATTACTCCGAAAAACAGATTGCGGTCCTTATCTGAAAATAACAAGGGCTAAAAAAGTTCAGATCAGGCAGTCGGGAAAATTTTATCATATTGATGGCGAAGCTATGGAAGGCGGCACCCTGCTTGAAGCTGAGATAGTGCAAGGCGCATTGCAGGTTATTATCCCGGAGCAGCGGAAAAATTTAATCTGAAAAAGGTATGGGTTCAAAATTTTGAACCCGTTCCTTCTTTTGCTGAAAAAGCCTTAAATCAGCCATCAATGTTGGGATTATCTCTTTGTGAGCACCTAACAATCTGCGTAAATCCTTTTTCTCAATATCATTCCTTGTTGTTGCTTTCGATTGAGTAAACCCA
>JAERRQ010000104.1 GCA_016735355.1 Desulfobacterales bacterium
TGGCTGGCAAGGCGCGAAAGCGTAGGAATATCAAGATATTTCTACGCTTTCGTAACGCAGCCAGACAGGATGCATCGACGCTTAAAATGTAAAGTTATTTTTGCGCGAGCCCTTAGCTTAAAGTCTATACCATTCGCTCTATTTTTTTGATCATCTTATCGAGCCTTTTCCTGGAAACCGGCACAATAGTTTTAAGCTCCTGGGCAAAAATAGACACCTTGTATTCTTCTATCAGCCAGAAAAATTCTTCAATTTTAGTCCGTTTTTCTTTTGTTGTGCCGGGAGACAATCCTTGGAGAAAAGAGTTCAGCCGCTCTCTATACTCGTTTACCAGGCCGGCTTTGGTCTGATCCTTTTCCAGGTTGACCAGAGCCCGTTCCCCGCGAATGGAGAACGCTTTAATATATCTTATAATATGGACAAGGCGGGCAGTCTCGTATAACTCCATGAAGTTCTCCGGCACGAGCCTTTCCATCTCTTCTTTTAATTCTTTTAAAAACAGCAGATACTTTTCGTTAAATCTTTGTCTCTTTTCTAATTCTGCCAGATTCAATAAAGTCTCATTATAAACAGAAATCACGGGCACACTTTGCTTCAGCAGTTCATCCCCTTTTTTTAAGATAAGCGGGCCAATCGATTCCGTATAAGAATGGAATTCTTTTTTGGAGCGGATGTTTTTTTCAAAAAGCTTGCCCGTCAAGCTTTGACAAAGTCTATTATTCATCTGCCCGGCGCTTCCGAAATGTTTAGCTGATTGTTGCAGTTTTTCAGGAATTCTGATTCTTTTTTTCAAAAACTTCAGATCCTTGGAGAAAAATCCGGATAATAAAGCTGCAACACCTTTTTTATGAGATTCAAGCGCAGCTTCTGCATTACTGAAAATACGAAGGTTAATTTTTTTACTGTTACCTGCTTCATCTACCTCGAGTCCCGGATATGCAGCCCATTTTTTTTCGTTTGAATTATTAATTGAGATAGATTGAGGGAGATCGGGAAAATCCCATTTTGTGATGCCTCTTCTTTCCCATATTTTTTTTAGGGATAAGAGTTCTTTTGATTCTTTTTCCTTGCCTCTCTGCTGAACCTTCTCATATAAAAGGGCTTTATCTCTGCCGGATCTTATTTTTCTTCCGTTTTCATCCGTTATCGCAATCACGGCTTTAAGATGATCCGGCAGAGCAGCGTCATTCCAGGCGGAAGCAGGTATATCTATCTTTAAGCGCTTATAAATAAATGAACTCAAAGCAGAGAAAAGCGATCCCTGGCCTTGGGGCATTTCATTGAGAATAATATCTACGGTATCTGTAACCGGAACCAGCTTTTTTCTATATTTTTTGGGAAGGCTTTTGATGAGCGCTGAAATTTTTTCTTTAAAAAGACCGGGAACAAGCCAGTCTATACTGTCAGCAGGTATGCTGGCCGTCAGAGTTGAGGGCACCTTGATGGTTACGCCGTCATCCGGATCCCCTATTTTGAAATTATAGGCGCATTGAAATTTTTTATTGCCCAAAGGAATATTATCGGGGTAAAGCGCCAGTTCCTCAGTATCAGGTTCATTGATTATAAGATCGCTCATTTCCATGCGCAAAAAACCATCATCCCCCTTTTTTTTAATGAGCCTTTCAAGGGACCTTATATTATAAATTCCTGCCAGGCTGTTCATGTAAAAGTTGAACATATCCTCCTCGCTTGCAAGAATATCCCGTCTGCGGAATTTATTTTCCATATCAGCAGCTTTTTCAATAAGCTCCAGGTTATGCTGCATAAAAGGCAATACTTTCTTTACATCTCCCTGCACAAGTGCACTTTCGATAAAAATCCGTGCGGCTTCCTCGGAATCAATTCTGCCGTAGGATACCGGCCTTTGCGAAACTATTACAAGACCGTACAGGCTTACCTGTTCAAAAGCGACAACTTCGCCCCTGTTTCGTTCCCAGTGGGGCTGGCTGTAGGTATATTTACACTGTTCCCTTCCGGCCTCTTCCAGCCAGTCATTATCTATGTTGGCTGCTTTCCTGGCATAAAGTCTGGAGGTTTCTATAAGTTCCGCAAAGACAGTCCATTGGCCGGCCCTGTTAAACAGGCCCGAACCCGGAAAAATCATCACTTCCCGTCCTTTTGCGGCCTGATAAATATTTTTTTCCTTTTTTAAAGCAATGTTGGAAAGAAAGCCGCTTAAAATCGCTTTGTGGATTTCAACATAAAGGGGGTGCCACTTATTATCCTCGCTTCGGGAAACTGTTTTTGAAAGCTCAGCGCCCGGTTTTCTGTTCCGCCTATACTCCTTTATAATATCTGTCAACTGAGAGTGGATATCGATCCATTCCCGCATCCGTTTATATGAAAGAAAATATTCCCGGCAGAATTTTTTCATCCTGTTTCCGGTTTTCACCTTTTTCCAGGTCTTATTATACATTTTCCAGATATTCAGAAGAGTAATAAAATCGGATAAAGGCTCTATAAATTCCTTATGCTTTTTATCAGCATCATCAGCTCTGTCGGGAGGACGTTCCCGTGGATCCTGAATACTAAGAGCCGAAGCGATCACGGCCATTTCATTTAAACACCCGAATTTTGCAGCTTCAATCAGTATCCTTGCAAGGCGCGGGTCAAGAGGCATATTTGCCATAAGGCGTCCGTATGTTGTTAACCTGAAGCTCCCGGAGTAAAAATCGAGCCTGGCCTTTTTAGGACCGAACCTGTTTTTTGTTGCTTTTTCCCGGGTTTGCAAAGGGACTATGGCTCCAAGCTCAGACAGCAGGTTGAACCCGTCTTTTATGCTTTTAGACAGAGGTCGGTCTAGAAAAGGGAATTTTTCTATATCTCCCAAATTAAGGGCCATCATTCTCAATATTACTTCAGCAAGGTTTGTTCTTAGAATCTCGGGTGGAGTATAAAGGGGGCGTGAATTAAAATCCTGTTCCGAAAAAAGACGAATGCATATGCCGTTTTCCACCCGGCCGCATCGTCCCTTTCTTTGCTCAGCGCTGCTTTGCGATACAGGCACAACCGGAAGCGAGGTTATTCTTGAGCCGGGCATATAATGTGATATCCGTGCCAGTCCTGTATCAATAACATATTTAACCCCCGGAATAGTAATTGAAGTTTCGGCAATATTGGTTGCAATAATTATCTTTCTGCCCGCTCCGCGCCTGAAGATCTTTTTTTGTTCCGCCGCAGAGAGACGTGCATATAACGGGAGAACAACGACTCCTTTATATTTTCGACCCTCTATGATGCGGCGTGCTTCATGGATATCATGCTCGGTCGGCATAAAAACCAGTAGGTCTCCAAAAGGGCCTTCCCTTTGCAGCTCATCGACAGCCAGCGCGGCCATCTCAACATGGGTAATATCATCAACCTGATCATACTTGTCCTGATTATAGTTGTCCTGATTATAGTTGTCCTTATTATAGTTGTCCGGGAAGTATCGTACCTCCACCGGATACATCCGCCCGGACACTTCAATAACAGGGGCATTATCAAAAGCTTTGGAAAATTTTTCAGTATCGATAGTCGCTGAGGTTATGATCAGTTTAAGGTTTTTTCTTTTTTTTAATAAAGTCTTTAAAAAACCTAGCACAAAGTCGATATTAAGACTTCTCTCATGGGCTTCGTCGATTATTAATGTGTCGTATTTATTTAAAAAAGGATCTCGCCTGGTTTCTGCCAGCAGAATTCCGTCGGTCATTATTTTTATAAATGCATTATCATCTGTTTTATCCTTAAATCTGATCTTGTAACCTACCAGGCCGCCGGCAGCAGGCTCTCCCAGTTCTTCTGCTATGCGTCCGGCCACGGTTATAGCGGCTATTCTGCGCGGCTGGGTGCAGCCTATGAGGCCGTTTATTCCGCATCCGGCCGCCAGGCAAAATTGCGGAATCTGTGTGGTTTTGCCGGAACCGGTTTCTCCTGAAACGATGATTATCCGGTTC
>JAERRQ010000406.1 GCA_016735355.1 Desulfobacterales bacterium
AGTTCGTTGATAAGATCTTCTATTTTAATTGTAGCGAGAGGATCAAGGGCTGAACATGGTTCATCCATAAGCAGAACCTCGGGTTCGGCAGCAATAGCGCGGGCAATACATAATCGCTGTTGTTGTCCCCCTGAAAGGCCAAGGGCATTGTCATCCAGCCGGTCTTTTACCTCATCCCAGAGCGCCGCCCCTTTTAAAGCTTTTTCCACTGTCTCGGCCAGTATGTTGCGATTCCTGATTCCGTCGATTTTAAGAGGATATGTCACATTATCGGCAATTGACATTGGAAAAGGATTAGGTTTCTGGAAAACCATTCCCATTCTTTTTCTAAGCCCTATCACATCAATATCCCGATGGAAAATGTTTTTTTCATCCAAACGTATTTCTCCCGTAAAACTGATGCTGTCTATAAGATCATTCATCCGGTTCAGAGATCTCAGGAGAGTCGATTTGCCGCATCCGGACGGGCCTATCAATGCGGTAACAAGTCCTTTTTCAATCTCAATCGTATTATTAAAAAGTGCCCGTTTTGCCCCATACCATAATGAAAAATTATCAATATTAATTATTGAACCTTCCGGGCCTTCCTGGACATGATACACGGTCTCTTCGTTATGTAATTTTTTGCTCATAATATAATCTTGTTTTTAGGGAGTTGGAATAAAATAATTATTCAAATTTTGTACAGGATTTTTGTTCGTCTTCAAGGCGTGATGACAGGTGCATAGTGAACTATGTGCCTGTTATCACAACGTGGAAGACGGGCAAAAAGACAAACAAAATGGATAATTATTTTTTTCCGCCTCCCTTAAATGCTAAAATTTAAAAATGTCCTGCCATATACCGGCGCTTTAACCTGCCGCGAATATAGATTGCTGCGGCATTCATAACCGCAATAAGAAAAATAAGAAGCAGTGTTGTTACAAAAACCATCGGTTTTCCAGCTTCTGCGTTGCGGGACTGGAATCCAACGTCAAAAATGTGAAACCCGAGATGCATGAAGCTTCTTTCAAGATGCACAAAGGGGAAATATCCGTCCACCGGAAGTTCGGGAGCCAGTTTTACCACTCCTACAAGCATCAGGGGGGCTACCTCTCCTGCTCCCCTTGCCATGGCCAGTATCAGGCCGGTCAGAATTCCAGGCATTGCCTTGGGAAGCACAATATTTTTTATGGTCTGCCATTTGGAAGCTCCACAGGCAAGAGAGCCTTCCCGCAGTGATGTGGGAACCGCGGCCAGTGCTTCTTCGGTTGCAACGATAACTACCGGAACCGTAAGCAGCGCCAGTGTCAGGGATGCCCATAAAATTCCTCCGGTTCCAAAAACAGGATTTGGAAGCCTTTCCTGAAAAAAAAGATTATCTATGCTTCCGCCTATTATATATGCAAAAAAACCAAGCCCGAAAACACCATATACAATCGAAGGTACTCCGGCAAGATTGTTTACGCATACCTTGACTAAGGATACCATGCGTCCCTGTTTTGCATATTCACGCAGGTAAAGTGAGGCCATAATTCCAAAAGGGGCTACAAAGATAACCATTAAGAGTGTCATTGCAACAGTACCGAAAATTGCAGGTAATACTCCACCTTCGGTGTTGGCTTCTCTTGGCTGGGTTGTAAGAAATTCATACCACCTTGAACAATATATTTTTATCTTTCCAAAAAAAGTAATGCTGTTGGCAGGATAAAACCGGACAATATCAGAGAGCTTTATAATTTTTTCCGTTCCGTTTACATCTTCCAGGATAAGCAGAAATTTATCATTGATATTTTTTTTAGCATCAACTTTTGTTCGAATCTTTTCATATTCTACTTTAAGTTCTGACATGTTTTTCTGATAATCCTGTAACGCTGATTTATATAGCTTGCTTTGATCACCGTGCTTTATCTCAATCTTCCGCAGATCCAGACGTTTCTCTTCTATAAAATGATTTATCCGTCCGAGGTCCTTTTTTTCTATTTTCAGGATTTTTTTCCGCCGCTGCAAGGCTTTGCTGTGTTCTTGTTCAAGCAGTCTGATATCTTTTTTCAGAAAGTTGAATTCAATCCTGTTTTTGTCAAGCTGCAATGCTTTGATAAACCCGATAAAAGGTCCCCATTCCATACGTTCAATAAAAAATATATCTTTCGGCGCTGACAATTTGTTTATTTCATAATCTGCAACCCACATATAATCTTCATTATAAAGATCGAAATTGCCTGTTTTGTAAAGTGTTCGTTCAGCAAGTCTGTTATCGGATTGAGCAGAGTCCGTTTTAAAAGTTTCTTTCCGGACCGGTTCCCCTGCAATAATTTTTGAATTGTTGAGATTTAACTTATATACAGGTACCGGATAAAATGTGGTAAGTCCGTTTACTATGACAAGGCATAAAAAACCGGCCACCATTAATATCCCCACCGCCAGGGCGCCGCCCATGGTCCATAAAAAAGGCTCACCCCGGGCAGTCAGGTTTTGCCCGGTTATTTTGTTATGTTTTTTCACAATTCACCATATTACGTTGGAAAGTTTTACAGTTGCAGCGTTTTTTTGCGAAACTTGATTCTCACAATTTCCGCCACGGTATTGATTACAAAGGTCATTGCAAACAGAACCAGCGCTGCCAGAAACAGGACTCTGTATAATGTGCCGTCTTTAACGGCTTCTGGCAGTTCAACCGCAATGGTTGCCGAGAGCGCCCTCAGCCCGTTGAAAATATTCATGTCGATTATTGGAGTGTTGCCGGCGGCCATGACTACGATCATGGTTTCACCAACCGCCCGTCCCATGCCGATCATTATGGCAGAAAAGATTCCACTAAGCGCGGTCGGCAAAACAACATACAGGGCGGTTTGCCAGGGTGTGGCTCCGCATCC
>JAERRQ010000332.1 GCA_016735355.1 Desulfobacterales bacterium
GATTGCCATATTTTCCCTTTCACTTAAAAGATTTCCCTGGTTCCGGCTGCATTTGGCAACCAAACGGGATACTTTTTTATGATCAAAATAACCTTTTTCTTTTATAGCATTTTCAGAAAGCAGTTCCGTCACATAACCAGGCGCTGTTTTTCCGAAAAAACTTTCACTGATAGGAGCCCGGTAAGGCTGTTTGGGCCTGTTCACAAGTTCATCGGGAATTAAATTTGTAGCAGCCCGTTTCAGGATAAATTTTTCCTGGAGGCCGTTCATCCGGTATTTTGGCGGTATTGTACCGGCAAACTCTATTACCCTGTGATCAAGAAAGGGATAACGGCCCTCAACCGAGTTTCCCATTGCCATGCGGTCGCCCTGGGAAGAGAGCAGGTAGTTGGACATAAAAATTGTGTTTTCGGTATATTGGGCCCTGGAAAGAGGCGGCCAGGACATAAATTCCGATGGAAGCGAATTAATAATTTTGTTATAGAATCTGTCTGATCCGCAAATATTTGGTCCGCAAATGTTTGGTACGCTTGTTTGTGCAAGCAGATCTTTGGAAAAAAAATTTTGCAGGGTAGATGTATTCTGCCATCTTGGTAAATGTGAATAAAATGGTAGAGATGTTTCCTGCATTCCTTTTTTAAAAAAATTTTTTAAAAAAGTTTTTGCCCGGCCGTCATTCCTGGAAAATATATAAGGATATAGTCTTTCCAGAAGTTTCGGCCGTAAAACAGAATCAGGATTTCTGGCCCAAAAGCGCCGGACCTTATCTTCTTTAAATATATTATACCCGGCAAAAATTTCATCTGCCCCTTCACCGGTGAGCACAACCTTGAAATTATTTTTACGCACAAGTCCGGAAAGCTGAAAAAGGGGAACGGGTCCGGTTCTTAATAGGGGAGTTTCCGTGTGCCATATGACTTTTGGGAACAGGTTGGCGATATCCTGATTGCTGCAACAGACTGTGCTGTGATCGGTTTTAAGACTTTGAACTGCTATCTCCTGGAAAGCGGCTTCATTAAATCGTTTTTCCTGAAAAGCGACCGAAAATGTCCTGAGCCGGTTGTTGAAATTATTTTTTACCAGACTGCTGATATAGGTGCTGTCAATTCCTCCGCTGAGATAGCAACCCACCGGAACATCCGCCCTGAGCCTGATTTTGGCAGCATCCTTAAGCAAGGCATTCAGCTCAAGGGCCCAATCATCCACAGATTTATTTTTGTTTTCGTTGACCCTGTTAAAGGTTAACTGCCAATATCTACGTATTTCCAGGCCGTTACGGGAAAACAGGGCGTAATGCCCTGGTGGAACCTGGGATATGTTTTCAAAGGTGGTGCTTGCTCCAAAAGCTGACCAGCAGGTGAAGATATCTGCCAGGGTTTCCGTGTCGATCCTGCGCTGGATCCTGTTGTCGGCAAAGATTGCTTTTATTTCCGAGCCGAAGACCAGGCGCTGATTATCAAGATAATAGAAAAGGGGTCTGATGCCAACCCTGTCCCGTCCAAGCAGAAGGGTCTCTTTTTTTGCATCCCACAGGGCAAAGGCAAACTGGCCGTTAAGTTCCTTGAACATATCGTTTCCCAGTTCTTCGTAAAGGTGAACAAGGACTTCGGTATCTGTTTTGGTGGAAAAAGAGTGCCCTTTTAATTTTAAATCTTCACGCAATTCAGGGTAGTTGAATATTTCACCATTAAACACCACCCATACGGTTTTATCCTCATTGGCAATAGGCTGGTCTCCGGTATCAAGATCGATTATGCTCAACCTTGCATGGGCAAGACCTGCGGGTCCATTGGTATAATAACCTTTTGCGTCGGGGCCCCTGTGATGCAGAAGTTCCGCCATCTGCTCGAGAAGAGGAAGCATCTCTTCCCTATCTTTAAAATTTATTATGCCTGCTATTCCGCACATTGTTGTTAGTACCTTACTCCTGAAATCCTGTCATAAAAAACAAGAAAATTATAATGAAAAATTAGCTGCAAATTTTGTAGGTGGTTAACTTGATATCTGTAAATACAATGAATTGGGCCGCAGGCAACGTAGGGGCAGAATCCATTT
>JAERRQ010000204.1 GCA_016735355.1 Desulfobacterales bacterium
TAAACAGGATACTGCTGATGCTCATGGCGCCCCCCTGGGGGTAGATGAGATCAAACTCACCAAAAAAAATCTTGGCTGGCCGGAAGATGCGTCTTTCCTGGTGCCCGATGAAGTCTCCGAGAGATTTATGGAATGTTCAAAAAAAGGTGAAAAGGCCGAATCTGAATGGCTGGCGATGTTTGAATCATATGCAAGTCAAAATCCGGATCTTGCAAAACAATGGGTTGATGCCATCACCGGATTTCTAAAACCAGGATGGGATGCCGATCTGCCTGAATTTACTCCTTCAGACGATCCGATTGCCACTCGCGCGGCATCAGGAAAAATTTTGAACGCGATATCAGAAAAGATTCCAACCCTCATTGGTGGATCATCGGATCTGGCGCCTTCCAACAAAACCTTTATAGATTCCTCACCGGAATTCCAGAAAGGGAGTTATGCCGGCAGGAATATCCGTTTCGGCGTAAGGGAACACGCCATGGGAGCCATAATGTCAGGCATGTTTTTGCATCACGGCCTTCGTCCCTATGGCGGGACTTTCCTCGTTTTTGCTGATTATATGCGAGGAGCAATACGGGTTGCGGCACTGATGAAACTGCCCTTAATTTACGTCTTCACCCATGACAGCATCGCTGTGGGTGAAGACGGGCCAACTCATCAACCGGTGGAACAGCTTGCCTCCCTGCGAGCTATCCCCGGCCTGACAGTTATAAGACCAGCCGATGCGGAAGAGACCAAAAGTGCCTGGCAGCAGGCTTTAACGACCACTGGAGGCCCTGTGGCCCTTATTCTAAGCCGCCAGAAATTGCCTGTTCTGGATAAATCGGAATCAAAAGGAGCGCTTTCAAACGGAGCGTATATTCTTTCAGATTCAAAAAAGACGCCTGATGTTATTTTGATTGCATCCGGATCAGAGGTACACCTGGCGATTGAGGCAAAAAGCATTTTACAGCAACAAGGAATCTCGATCAGGGTTGTAAGCATGCCGAGCTGGGAGCTTTTTGAGAAAACCTCCAGTAGCTATAAAAACAATGTTATCTTATCCGGAGTTTCCTTACGTATTGCCATAGAGGCCGGACTCCCGATGGGATGGGAACGTTATACAGGCGACAAGGGCGCTATAATCGGTATAAATAAATTCGGTGCGTCCGCTCCGGGCGGCACTGTTATGAAAGAATACGGTTTTACAACCAAGAATATCGTAAGCAAGATAACTGAATTAATATAGCCACAGTAGGGGCACGATGCATCGTGCCCATCACGGCATCGTGCCCCTACCCTATCGGTAAAAACCTTCGGTCGACGTACTATGGATTGTCACATAAATAATTTCACTGCGTTATCGGTCGTCGGAGTATTACAATACGCCTTCCTCTCTCTGGCCTTGTGGCAAATTTTCGGGTAATCTATACCAGCATGCCTTTGCATAGAAAAATTAAAATATCCTTGACACTATATAGGTATATAGTCTACTAAATTAATTTATGAAAGTTTCATAGTAATTATGATATAATATTATCATAATTACATCTTATTTTATCACACATACGAAGGCCTTGATTACAAAATAATATTATATTATGAAGCTAAGCAGAGACCATATCCCACTCTATTTTCAACTGCAGCAAATTTTAAGGAAAAGCATTTTATCAGGAAAAATTTCTCCTGAAGATCCATTGCCGACGGAGAATGAACTCTGCAATCGATACGGTGTAAGTAGAACAACTGTCAGACAGGCTTTTACCGCCCTGTTAAATGAAGGTCTTATATCCAGGATACCCGGCAAAGGTACTTTTATAATTGAACGGGACCCCACCCGGAAAGTCGTCCATTATTTTCATACCACAGGCGGGTTGGTTGAATCATCAAATTTTGCCAAACTTAAAAAAAAGATTCATTACAGGGGGCTGGTAACACCTTCTATAAAAATCTCCAAACTTCTGAATCTGGAACAGGACAAAAAAATTTTCTGTTTGCGCGGCACCAGATATCAAGGCGATCAGCCCATATGCTTTTTCATTACCAGTATTTCATCAGAGCATGCCCATTACTTCAGAGGCAGGCGACTTACCAACGAGATCATGCTAACGGTATTAGAAAGAGAGCTCGGCCAGAGCATCCAGAAAGTCCGTCAGACTTTCAGGGCCGTAAAGGCGGATGAACGTGTTGCCCGGCATCTTGCAATCAAGAAGGATGAACCGGTTCTTGAACTGGAACAGATATATTTCGTATCCCATGAAATACCCATTGAAGTGGGTATAAACTATTTCCATGCAGACCAATACCAATATGCAATGGAATTGAAACATAAACTGGATATTTGATATATACAGACCTCATAATAATTTTGCTATTTTAGCCATATTTTTGGACAAAAAATACTGCTTTTGCGATTTAGCAATTAGCTATTAGCAATTAGCTATTAGGTTTTAGCTAAATTGCTATAAATTCAACAAGTAAGCTAACAGCTAATACCTAACAGCTTAATGTACAATTATTATTTAGTGCGTTGTTATTACACTAAAAACACCATTACATCCCAAATCAATTACGAGGTCTGTATATAGATTCGACATCCTTCATAAACCATAAAAAAATAATACCCAGAGCGTTGCCCTGGGTTGGTATGCCTCATTATCATCAAATTTTTTATCCGGCTCTTCAGCTTTCATAAATTTCCATCTCCCCGTACTTTTCCTTATTCCTGAAATATGATTTCCCTGTGGTAAATAATTTAATAAATTTGACCAATTATTGAGAATTAAACCAAAAATCTTGACACTTTGACAAAAAATTTGTTACATAAATCAAATTAAAATTAATGCACGAGCATAATTTTTTTGCACCAAATCAACATTGTCTCAGGTTTAAACACAAAATTTTTATAACTGATCCTTTACTTTTAACATCATTAATGGAGAGAGAATTTAAAAAATGACAGAATTAATAGCGCCCTCACAATTTTGGCTTTTTGGCTTTTTTCCTACTTTTATCTTATCCTTTCTGATTCCGGTCACAGGGGTCGCGGCCTTTGCATATATAATTGCAAAAAGGC
>JAERRQ010000264.1 GCA_016735355.1 Desulfobacterales bacterium
CACATATATAGGATTACATAATGAATAAAAGATTTATTATAAACAGACTCATTTCAGTCCTGAATTGCTGGGCTTCTATTTTTATTGTTGCCGGCATTCTTGTCTTTCCCGAAAAAATATATAATGGTACAAATTCTGCTGTGGCGGGTTCCATAAATTCCGGAATTGCTCTACCCAACATTATAGCAGTGGCTCATATCACAACCACTGAAGATGAAATAGCTACTATCAATAAGCATACTATTGCAAAAGTGCTGGAAATAGCAGATTTAAAAACCGATCACACAGATAATCAAGCAAAACCCGGATATGACTCACAGGATAAAAAATATGCCGGTCCATTCGATATGCTGATATACCAGGCCGCGGAATTATATCAGGTTGAACCCGCCCTGATTAAAGCTATAATCATGGCCGAGTCGGGACATAACCCCAAAGCGCTTTCCAAAAAAGGCGCACAGGGTCTTATGCAGTTAATGCCAAGAACTGCCAAGTGGCTTGGTGTCGTTGATAGTTTTAATCCGGAACATAATATAAACGGTGGCGTTAGATATTTCAAACAACTACTTAAGCAGTTCGACGAGGATGTCGAGCTTGCACTTGCCGCCTATAATGCCGGAAGCAGAAACGTAAGGCAGTATAATGGTGTTCCGCCGTTCAAAGCCACAAAATTTTATATAACCAAAGTTTTCAAGTATTACGATATCTATAAAAAACAGTTTATATAAACCTTTTCATCGCCTCATCGATAATTTGATTTACATTGTCGGGTGTAATTGAATTTTCTTGGCAAATCTGTTCCACCCGCGCCATTTTATGCGGGCTCTCCATATCAGACAACCTGTTAAAAATACCCATCCTTCTGCCGACCATATAATAGCACCGCCGCTGTTGATCCATATCAAGAAAGGTACGCAGTATTTCCAGCATTCTATCCTTATCATCAGGAAATTTGCCTTCCAGATCATCAAAAAGGTTCAGTATATGGTCGCTTTTCAGAACACTGGTAATCCCGTTCAAGTTTTCTATAAAAAGAAGGATCTCTTCCGCCACCATTATATCATCAGCTTTTTCAAAGCGGCCTGATTTATAATCACTATACAGCTCTATATTGTGAGGGATTGCAAGTGGCCTCAAACGGATGAAATCCGGATTTATCCTGTTTATAGCATCGGCTGTTTCAATAGCATTAATTTGAGAATATTTTTTTCCTCCAAGGCCCGGCATTACATACTCCGAAAGTTCCATTCCGGCTTTTTTTACTTTTAAGCCGGCTTTTATGTGTGTTTCCTTGTTAACACCTTTTTTTACCATACCAAGAACCAAATCGGAGCCGGATTCAAGGCCGATATGAATTCTGTTCAAACCGGCCATTTTTATCGACTTAAGATCATTATCCTTGATGCGTGCAATTGTGTGTGATCGCGCGTATGAAGTTATTCTTTCAACCCATGGGAAACATTTTTTTATCTTCAGCAGTATCTCAACAAGGTTAGCGGGCTTAATTATAAGGCTGTTGGCATCCTGGATAAACACAGACTCCATGCCGCAGGCATACCAGTTAACCGCCGCATAAAATGCATCCTGCTCTCCTTGTCCAAGATTATTCAAAGCTACTCTGAGATCCGCCTGACTTATGCGGCCTGTAAGATCTGCAATAGATTTCAGGTTTTCGACATGTCTGCAAACAGAATCAATATCTTTAATAACATCTTCCATCGGGCGTACGGAAAACTTGGCATCGCCGTATGTCCCACAAAAAGTACAGCGGTTCCACGGGCAATTCCTGGTCACGCGTATTAGAAGGCTGTAAGCCTCACTGGGTGGCCTTATGGGCCCCTGTTCAAACCCTTGATATGTTTTATCTATTTTATTCATTATATAATTTTCTATTTTATATTAAGTGATATTCTGTTAAAAAGTTAATGGCATAGGGCTTTATACAACAGATAAAGATATTTTATCAATTTATTAATACAATCGAGGCGGTCACTGTTGAAAAAACATCATAATAAAAAACAAAACAAGCATAGCTTTTTAAAGATACTTTTACTCACAATATCAATCTTTGCAACCGTAGTATCCGCAATATTCCTGGACATTTATTTATATGCGGACAGACCCCTTGGTTCCGATAATTCGCCAAAGTCGGTCAATATTATGCCGGGGCATAATTTTTCTGATGTTTTTAAAGAACTGTGCAACTCAGGAATTGTTGCTTATTCGTACAGATTTAAACTGCTGGCCGTTATAAGAGGGTATGATAAAAGGATAAAATTTGGTGAATATCTTCTCTCACCATCCATGACACCCTCTGAAATCCTTACGATAATGACAAAGGGCAAGGTACGTTTAAACAAACTGACCATTCCTGAAGGCTATAATATCGAACAGATTGCCACAGCAGTATTTCAAGCAGAAATAGAAGACGAAAAGAGCTTTTTAAAAGCCGCAAAAAACTCTTCCTTGGCTGCTCAAATGAAGATTACCGCCGATACTTTTGAAGGATACCTCTTTCCGGATACATACTATTTTCCCAAAAATACGACTCCGAAAACAATAATATCAACAATGGTTAACCGGTTCCGGACCATCTTTACGGATGAATTTGCAAAACAGGCGGAAAAACTCGGCTTTTCAATCCACCAGATTGTTACCCTGGCATCGATTATTGAAAAAGAGACCGGTGCGTCGGAGGAACGTCCGGTAATCTCGTCGGTTTTTCATAATAGATTAAAGAAAAATATGCGCCTTGAAAGTGATCCTACGGTTATTTACGGTATCGATGGGTTTAACGGCAACATTACAAAGAAAGATCTTAAAAAACCATCTCCTTATAACACATACCTTATAAGAGGACTTCCTCCAGGGCCTATTTCAAACCCGGGGCTGAAAGCTCTGGAAGCAGCCCTGTATCCGGCTGAGACCGATTTTCTATATTTTGTTTCCAAAAAAAATAAAACTCACAAATTTTCTACCAATATAAGAGATCATAACAAGGCGGTTTATAAGTATCAAATAAAAAAAAGGTAGTATAAAATTTTAGTCTGTCAGCATGTTAAATGGAATCCTGCCGATACACTTTTACCCTCTTTTAATAGTTTATTAAAGGTGTCAACAGCTTTGGGAGTGCTCACTTCTATCAATTCAATCTCTTTTTTTTGAAGAAACTTACGCAATGAGTCGGTCGATTTCATGAGGCCTGGTTTCCCTTTTCCCAGCACAAAAATATCAGTATTTTCTTTTAGTATATCGGCTATGTCATAAATTTCCACCCGATGTCCGTTTTTTCTCCACCAGTCAGACACTACTCTTCCACAAATGATTTTAATATCATTTGTGTAAATTCTTCCTTTTATTACTATTTTTCCGAAAGAATATTGTTCTATCATAATTAAAAAGCCGCTTTCCTTATGAGTAGTTTGCGCAAAAAAAAGTCTATATGAGTCGATTAAGATGAGTCGATTAAGCGATCTAATATAAGTCCATGGAAACTATTCATATATTTTGATGTATAATACCATCCAAGATGTGTTAGGCACATGCCGCATAGAGCAATTTGCCAGCGGAAACCTTTAAACCAGCTCCACTCGTCTGTTGCAGGTCCTACATGCCCGCATCCTTTCACCGAGCCGAAGCATCCTATTTGAAAAACAACGCCCTGGGGATTCGCAAAAGTATGCTCATAAGCCCCCTCCACTTCAATAAGTTCCGACCTGTTTGTTATTGTCAATAAGCATTGCCTGCAAAGCAGCGCTTTTTCATTGCGTGGTTTTTCTTCTTCTTCCTCTATCCAGTTTAAATCCCTGATTACTTCCGGATGCTTATCTTCCTGGTCATACTTGGAAATATCAGGATAATAGAAGTCCATTGGGGGGAATTCATCAATCATATAAGAGAAAAACGACATTTCAAGCAGTACCGATTATTGTTATATCCACCACTCTTTCCCTTGCTCTGTTATCATGATTTATAATGACAGCCTGTTGCCATGTTCCCAGAGTCAAATGTCCGTCACGAACCGGCAAAGCAATTGAGGGGCCGAGCAGCGCCGCCTGCACATGACTATGCCCGTTCCCGTCATGCCATGCTTTTTCATGATCATATTCAATATCCGGAGGCGCAAATCTTGTAATCGCTTTTTTCAGATCATTGACTACACCAGGTTCAAATTCGATTGTTGTAACAGAACTGGTGGATCCGATCACCGTAGCATTAAGTGATCCGTTAATTATTTTTGATTTCTTTAGAGAATCTGTGAGCCGGGATGTTATGTTCACAATATCCAGGCCGGTTTTCGTGGTAATGGAAATTCTGTCTGTAAAAATAGTTATACTCAATTTCTATAGCTCCTTAAGGGTTCGCACAAAAATAATTTCACATTTTGGCATCTCATCTTCAGGCTGTTATTTCACGTTCCTTGTTCATACCAAATTTTATAAAATTGGCCTCGAAATATAGATTGTCAGAGTTCATAACCAAGCTTGTTCAGAATACCGCATGGTATTTTCTACGGCTGTAATCTTCATGGCTCACCAGGTTTTCTCCATTACCGCTTATCTCTTCCAGGGGGGTGCTCTCCCCGCGATTGGTTTCCGTTATTTTATCCCTGGTAATATGGAAATAAATTTGAAAAGCAGTCCCATTTGCACTGGTTATTACATTTAGTCTTCCATCCAGATCTTTAACAATATTCCAAACAACCGCCATACCAAGTCCTGTCCCGTTTCTGCCCATAACTTTTTTTGTATAAAAAGGCTCAAAGATTCTTCCCAGATCCTTTGGTGAAAGGCCTATACCGTTGTCGGTAACTGTTAAAATAACATATTCGCCAGGATTTATCTCATCATATCCCATCAAGGGTTGGTCTATATGTCTATTCTGGGTAGTTATTGTAATATCTCCATTGTATTCAATTGCCTCTGCAGCATTAAGCAAAAGGTTCGCCAGTACTTTGTTCATATGCATTACCGCACAATGCATATTTAATAACTCCGCTTTGAGTTTTGTTGTTATTCTAATATGCGGATACCTTGCTTTAAGTTCCCGGTATTCGGAAGAGAGTAAATATTTACTTATAATTAAATTTAAATTCAACACGTCCTTATGGTTAGTTGTACCATTTGCTATGGTGCTCAGGTCCGATACAACTGCCGCAGCTTTTTGACCTGATTTTTGTATTGTCTCAATAGGCTTCCTAAGCCTGCTTTCCTTTGGCAGGTCCATTACGATCAATTCAGGGTAACTTACAATACCGGACAGAATATTGTTTAAATCATGCGCCAAACTTGCGGTCATAAGGCCAAGTTCTTCCATTTTACGTGCTCGTGCCAGTTCTTTTTGTAGTTTAAGCTTATCCTGTTCGGCCTTTTTTCTTTCAGTAGTGTCTCTGATTGCGGCAACGCCAGCTATCTTTCCGTAATATTCCATAGGATTGGTGCGAATCTCCATGGGAAATGTCGATCCGTCTTTTCGTAATCCTGTTGCGTTATATGTGCCTTTTCGGTCCGAAGCTATGTTTTTATTGATCAACTCCATTGATTCAGGCGTAACAGTAAGTGGAATGATTTGCTTGCCGGCCAATTCATCAGGATCGTAACCGAACATATCGAAAAATTGCTTATTGGCTTGCATAAAAACGCCATTGTTATGAATAAGAATAGCTTCCCACGCTACTTCCAATAATCGGCGAAAGTTTGTTTCACTTTTTTTAAGATTGATCTCCAGTCTCTTGTGCTTTACCGCTTTTGCGATTGTCTTTAGCAACGTATCATAGTCACAAGGTTTTTTTATATAGTCATAGACTCCTTTCTTTAGCGCCTCCACAGCAGTTTCGATGGAAGCCCTCCATGTAAGTATTATTACGGCTGTCTCGGGTGAACTGCTCAGAATATTATCTATAACCATGTGAGCATTCATATCAGGCAAGCCTATATCTGCCAAAACAAGATCGTATGTTTTTTCGGTGAGATAATCTATAGCCTCCCGGCCGCTTCCGACGGTATCTATTTGATATCCATTGGACCTTAATATGATGCTCAGACTGTCGCAGATACGGGGTTCGTCATCGACAATTAAAATTTTACAGGCACCAGTCATTTAAAATCATCCTCATCAATTGTTGTAACCGTTCACGGTTTGCAGTTGACAGTTTACGGTTTGAAAAACCAAAAAATTTTGAAATTTATAGCCAAAATGCTTATTAGGCTTCGCTCATCGTTATCACCTTATTCCCAGGGAGAGCCTGGGCGATAAGAACAAATTCAGATTTTCAGTTTAAAATTCAAGTTATGCTATATTTTTAAACCGTTAACTGTGAACCGACAACCGTGCACGGTTACCAATTGTTTTATACACTGCATGACGGCAGAATTATCGCAAACCGTGCCCTTCGCTATTCTTGTTTGTACAGGTGTTTTTCCTTGCGACTCATTAATATAGACCGTCACATAAATAATTTCACTGTTTTATCGGTCGTTGAAGTATTACGATGCGCCTTTTTCCCTCTGGTCTTGTGCCAAATTTTAAAATCGGGTAATTACCT
>JAERRQ010000218.1 GCA_016735355.1 Desulfobacterales bacterium
GCTAACCGCTTAATTCAGGCTAAAGTAATATAGAAGAGTGTAGCATAATTTGAAAATTTACAATTTGCCGGTTATTTAGTCAATGATTATTATAGGTTGACTTTATTCAAAATCTTATATATGCAAAGTCAATTTGGAAATGGATGATTTATCAATGATTGGAGAAGATAAATGGAGGCAGTTAAAGAAAAAAAACGTATCATCCGTGAAACAATTTCTACAACACTTTCCGCATTTTCTGATAGCGAGTTAACTGATAAAACCAAAGACGTAGAAAACAGGTTGTTTGATTTTGCCAATTTTTTTGAATCAAAAATTGTATTACTATATATAAATAACGTAAATGAAGTAAATACGGAACAGATAATTAAAAAATCCTTAAAACTTAAGAAAATCGTCATTCTCCCGGCAATTGACACAAAAAATCATGAAATAAAATTGCTGAAAATCGATAATGTCGAGACAGATTTAAAAATAGGCTCACGAGGTATTTTAGAGCCTGATGCTGAAAAATGTAAACTTGTTCCAGTGGAATGTATAGATATTGCAATTATCCCCGGAATTGCACTGGATGAAAAAGGCAGCAGAATAGGGGTCGGCGATGGATACTACGACCGGCTTATTCCAAAACTGCCTCTTACTGCCAGAAAGGTCGGCATTGCTTTTGAGGATCAAATTATAAAGCAAATACCGACTGAATCACATGACCGGCATGTGGATATTATTATTACTGAAAAAAGAATCATCTATAAGATTTAAAGTTTTAGGTTTTAAGTGTTAACTTTTTGATAAAATACTTAATTATTTCAACTAAGACCTAAAACTTAATACTTCCGGTCTTTTCCGGGTCAGGTGTTTGATTTGGCTACTGAAGAAGGTATAATAACAAAAATCGATGCCGCCACTGCCTGGGCAAAAACAACAAGAAGCAGTTCATGCGAGTCCTGTTCCTCAAGGGATTCCTGTAATGTCATGGAGGAAGGCGGTAAAGAAATGATTGTTGAGGTACGCAATCCGGCAGGCGCCAAAGTAGGCGATCGGGTTGTACTCAGTTTTGAAACATCCTCATTGTTAAAGGCCTTATTCCTGCTGTATGTTTTTCCGATTATCTGCATGATTGCAGGCGCCGTTGTAGGCCATAAAATTGCCATTATCTATAATTACAATGATTCGGTAATGTCTGCAATTTTAGGGTTTCTATTTTTTTTCCTTGCTATTATTGTAATCAGATTAACGTCTGACAAACTGGCCGAAAAGGATGCTTACAAACCAAAAATCATCAGAATACTCTCCAGAAGCAAGTAAAATTTGTAACCGTTCACGGTTTACGGTTTACAGTTTACGGTTTACGGTTTTCTAAAAAAGGCAAAATCAACAAAGTAGTACGTCTATTTGATTATGAATAATTGATTTATAAAGTCGATTACCGTGCTGTAAATTCAAATGACAAGTCATAGTCTCGTATTAAGTCTATATTCCGATTCAACTGTTAACCGTAAACCGACAACCGTGAACGGTTACTAAAATTTTATACAGGATACTTATAGATTTTACCCTCATAGTTTTTTACCATTAAATTACCATTTTTTACTGCCACGATATATTCCGGGATAAGAGGTACTTTGCCCCCTCCCCCCGGCAAATCGATCATATAATGCGGCACTGCAAGGCCGGACGTGTGACCATAAAGTTCTTGCATAATCTTAAGACCCTTATTGACGGATGTACGAAAATGACAGGTTCCCTCGACAAAATCGGCATTATGAATATAATATGGTTTTACCCTGATCTTGAGCAGCCCCTGCACAAGCTTTTTCATCGCCGCCGGTGTGTCATTTACTCCCTTTAACAGCACGGACTGGCATCCAAGGGGCAGGCCGGCATCCGCAAGGATTGAGCAGGCTTTTGTTGCTTCAGGGGTAATTTCATCATAAAGATTAAATTGTATATTAATATACAAAGGGATATATTTTTTTAAAATCCCGGCAAGCTCCCGGGTGACTCTCTGGGGAAGAGTACATGGCACTCTCGAATGAATTCTAATTATCTCAACATGATCTATTGCGTGCAGTCGCAACAAAATATTGTCAAGCACCTCATTTTCAAGCAGCAATGGATCGCCGCCTGAAATTAAAACATCGCGTATCGCTTTGTTCCAACGGATATAGGCCAGGCCGTCTTTTATGGTATCATTATTTACTGAAAAACGGGTACCCAATCTTCTTTTGCGCATGCAGTGCCGGCAGTACATGGCACACTGGTCCGAAACCATAAAAAGGACCCTGTCAGGATAGCGGTGAATCAGATTAGGAACTGGAGATTGCGCTTCTTCAGCAAGGGGATCTTCCATTCCTGAATGGAGATTTATCTCCATCATATCCGGTATGGACTGCTTCCAGACAGGATCGCCCACATACTTGATAAGAGATAAATAGTAAGGGTTTATACGCATCGGAAATTTTTCGGTTATTTTTCGAATATTTTGTTTTTTTACCGGCAAATATTTCGCCAGCTCATCAGCAGTTGTTATGCTGGAAGACAAAATATCATGCCAGTTGGAATAATTTTTGCAATATGTTGTTCCTGCTAACGAGATAGTTTTGCTATTGTGTGTCATAAGGTATCCTTTTTGATCAATATCCGATCAACCTTGAAATAAAATAACTTGCAAAATATTATTTACAGGATTATTTATTATGATTAATTTAATTGTTCCTATAATATTTAATTTTTGAGGCATCATAATGTTGGAAAAAATATTTGTAAACGAGAATAATATAGCTGTTTTTATTTGCCCTGAATGTAAAAAATCAAGAAATATTGATGTTTCGAAATACAAAAACCTTGATAAAGCTTCTAAAATTAAATGTAGCTGCCCCTGCGGGCATTCATATAACGTTATCCTGGAAAAAAGAAAATATTACAGAAAAAAAGCGAATTTTCCCGGAATATATGTTAATATTGTTTCCAGTATAGGCGCCAATTTTTTAGAGGAAGTGGGCCGCGGCACACTAAAGGTAACCGATATATCCCGCACAGGAATACAATTCACTCTGAATATTCAGCACGACTTTAGCCTTCATGATAAAATTCTTGTGGAATTCCGGCTGGACGATAAACAAAGAACACCGATAAAAAAAGAGGTTATAATAAAAAATATCAATGGGTTGGAAATAGGTGCCGAATTCTTCGCTATTGACCCGGCGAATCCATCTGACAAAGCTATAGGGTTCTACCTTTTAAAATAAACAGCTTGAGAAATGAAGCAGCGATGTAAATGGCCGGGCTATGATTCGGTTTATGTAAAATATCATGACACGGAATGGGGCGTCCCGGTGCATGATGACCGAACCTTGTTTGAATTTCTTGTGCTTGAAGGCGCACAGGCCGGACTGAGCTGGATAACCATTCTGAAAAAAAGAGATAATTTTGCCAAGGCCTTCGCAGGGTTCAACCCGGAAATAATAGCGGAATATAATCAGGATAAAATCGAAGAGCTTATGCAAAACAAATCTATTATCAGAAACCGTTTAAAAATAGAATCTGTTGTGCATAATGCAAAATTATTTCTTGATATTCAAAAAGAGTTCACCAGCTTTAACGATTATATCTGGATGTTTACAGGTGGGAAACCGAAAAAAAATGCATGGCGGCATGAGGATGAGATTCCCGGAGCAACAGAAGAATCCTTGGCTATGAGCAAAAATTTAAAAAAAAGAGGGTTTAAATTTGTCGGTCCCAAAATTTGCTATGCCTTTATGCAGGCTACCGGCATGGTAAATGACCATATAGTAGGTTGCTTTAGATATAATGAAATATAGATTGTTACATAAATAATTTCACTGCGTTATCGAATGGATCAAACCTGCATAGCGTTTTCAAGATCTGAAATAATATCCATCGCGGCTTCAATACCGATTGAGAGTCTTATTAATCCATCTGTAATACCGGCCTTGGCCCTTTCTTGTTTGGTATATGTTGAATGGGTCATCGAGGCGGGATGCTGGATCAGTGTTTCACAACTTCCAAGCGAGACGGCAAGCCTGGCCAGCTTAACTCGGCCCATAATTTTCCGGCCTGCTTCTACCCCGCCCTTTACTTCAAAAGACAACATACCGCCGAATCCCCTCATCTGCTTTTGAGCCAGCCTGTGCCCGGGCCCGGATTCAATGCCGGGATAATAAACATTTATTACGGCAGGATGTTTGTGCAGCCATTCCGCAATCCTCAAGGCGCTGTCACTCTGTCTTTTTACCCTTAAAGCAAGGGTTTTAATACCCCTTAAAATCAGCCACGCATTAAACGGACTCATAACGGGGCCATAGTGAAAAAGATATTCTTCCCTGATTCGATTAATCATATTTCCGGATCCGATAATTATACCTCCGAGAGCATCACTGTGTCCGCTAAGATATTTTGTGGCGGAATGAATAACAATGTCCGCTCCTAAACTTAACGGGTTCTGAAGATAAGGTGTGGCAAAAGTATTGTCTACAATCAAAGGTAGTTCCTGTTTACGCGCAACCGATTTCCACATTTTAATATCGATAATATCCAGGGTCGGATTTGCAGGGGTTTCCATGAATAAAAATTTTGTTTTTTTATTGATCATCTTTTTGACGCGGTCTTTTGAGCA
>JAERRQ010000137.1 GCA_016735355.1 Desulfobacterales bacterium
AATGGATAACCGCTGAAAGCATCTAAGCGGGAAGCCAACCTCAAGATAAGATATCCCCTTTGTATGGAAACATACAAGGCTAAAGACTCCTTGAAGACTACAAGGTTGATAGGCCAGGAGTGTAAGCATAGTGATATGTTCAGCTTACTGGTACTAATAGTTCGTGAGGCTTGGCCATAAAAAAAATTACATAATCTTTTCTCTTTATTTATATTTTATTCTAAATTTTTAATAAAAAAAATATTTTTCCGGTGGTAATGGCAAAGGGGAAACACCCGTTCTCATCCCGAACACGGAAGTTAAGCTCTTTAGCGCCGATGGTACTACATGGGAAGCTGTGTGGGAGAGTAGGTCACTGCCGGAAAATTTTTTATATAAGCCCGGGGTCATTTAATGATTCCGGGCTTTTTTTTTTAAAAATAGGAAATGGGCGAAATAACCTTTATCTTCACTAAAGGCGGGTTGATAGAAAAACGTGTTAAATTCTTGACAAATGAATCCGGTTCTGAACATCATATAAAATGATACTGTAGATTGTTTACTTAAACTTGGTAAAATTATGAATATAGAAAAATTCTGGAGAATTATCAAAACTGATTTTGAGTATAATAGTCCGGTGCGTAGTTGCCTGCTTGCCAATAATTTTCCTGTGTGGGCTACATTTACATATTATTTAAAGCTGCTAAAAAGGATAATAATTGATAGTAAAGCTGCTGATATAGGGGCATACGACTATCAGCGGTGGGCAATTGGCTCGCTTGATATATTAAAAAATATTGAGTCTGCAGGAGGGAGCTTTTCGATTTCCGGTTTGCAGGGTGTTTCCATGCATGGTGGACCTTTTGTATATATATCTAACCATATGAGCATGATTGATACCTTTATTTTACCAAGTATAACAACTACTTTTACTAAAGCAACATTTGTTGTAAAGGATGATCTGCTAAGGTACCCTGTTTTCGGTAAAATTCTTAACGCTATTAATCCAATATCAGTTACGCGCAGTAATCCCAGAGAAGATTTAAAAACAGTGCTTAATAGAGGATGTGATTTAATTGCAAATGGATATTCTGTTATAATTTTTCCTCAGACCACAAGAAGTACTTTTTTTGATGCAGCTTCATTTAATTCGCTTGGAGTGAAGTTGGCAAGAAGAGCCACGGTTCCTGTGGTCCCCGTTGCACTTAAAACTGATTTTCAGTGCAACGGGAGAATTATTAAGGATATGGGGATGGTTAATCCTGGTAAAACGCTTTATTTTAAATTTGGTGATCCTATTCCAATTGACGAGAAGCCACAAGCCGTTCATCGAAAAGTAGTACAATTTATATCAAACAATCTCTCTGAATGGGGAGGTAAAGTTGTCAGGGAACCGTCATGAGAGAAAGCAGAAAACCAATGCTATCTTCTAATGAAACAGATTCTTATAGTGACATAGAAGAAGTAATTGAACTTAAGAACATAGCTTTAAGTCCTTCTGTCAATTTACAATATGAACAACTGGAGGAGTTGGTTGAGCGCGTTCTGAAGAATATTTTGCATGGGAAAATAGAAGAGATGCTTGCAGAGGTAATGGAAGAAGTTGTCACAAAGGAGATCAAGCAATTAAAAAGTATTCTACTTGAAACTATTGATGACAATTAGTATGGTGACAATCAGTGCGGTCCTCAAATGGCTATTTTCCTATAGTCCATAATATCAAATATACTTTTACCTGTTAAACTTTTTTCCTTCCCTCTCTTTGTTCAAATTGAATATTTTAAAAAACCCCTCATTTAAATCTATAGATTCAGGAGAATTCCATGAGTTCTGATTTATTGAATAAAGCTTATGAACCGCATGATGTGGAGAAACGCTGGTATGATTTTTGGGAAAAAGAAAAGCTTTTTGAGGCTTTTGAAAAAACAAAACCTTCATATTCCATAGTCATTCCTCCGCCTAATGTTACAGGTGTCCTTCATATGGGCCATGCTTTGAATATAACAATGCAGGATATTTTATGCAGGTACAGAAGATTGTGTGGTGACAATGTCTTATGGATGCCTGGAACGGATCATGCCGGCATTGCTACTCAAAATATAGTTGAAAAAATGTTGCAATCCAAAGGATTTAGCCGCGAACAGCTTGGCAGGGAAAAGTTTATTGAAGCTGTATGGGAATGGCGAAAGGAATCCGGCGGAGCTATTATAAACCAGCTTAAGAGGCTTGGCGCTTCCTGTGACTGGGATCGCGAACGCTTCACCATGGACGAGGGCCTATCTCGTGCGGTGCGAAAAGTTTTTGTACAGCTTTATGAAGAAGGGCTTATTTATAAAGATAATTATATCATCAATTGGTGCCCCAGGTGCGGTACGGCTATTTCTGATCTTGAGGTGGAACACGAAGAGATCAAAGGTTCCCTTTATCATATACTTTATCCTTTTCAAAAAAAATCTGGTGGACTTGTAGTTGCAACCACAAGACCTGAGACTATGTTCGGTGATACAGCAGTTGCAATTAATCCGGATGATGAAAGATATACGAATATTCCATCAGCTGATGTTATTCTTCCTTTAACAGGAAGACATATACCGGTAATACGAGATACATACGTCGGTATATCATTTGGCACAGGCGCCTTAAAGATAACCCCTGCCCATGATCCTAATGATTTTGTTATCGGAAGCCGCCATAACCTCCCTTCGATTAAAGTGATCGATGATAATGGCTTAATGACTTCCGAAGCAGGACGCTTTGCTGGTATGGACCGTTTTGAATGCCGGGAAGCAGTTATTAAAGCTCTTGTAGACGAAGGTTTTATGAAAAAGATAGAGCCTTATACACATGCTGTCGGACATTGCTACAGATGCAAAACTGTCGTAGAGCCTAATCTTTCCAAACAGTGGTTTGTCAAGATAAAACCTATGGCTGAGAAAGCGATTTCTGCAGTCAGACTCGGGGAGACCAGAATTATTCCTGATGTATGGACGAAGACATATTTTGACTGGATGGAGAACATCAAAGACTGGTGTATTTCCAGACAGATCTGGTGGGGGCACCAGATACCGGCCTGGACATGCGATAAATGTAGTCATGTTATTGTTGCTAATGATACGCCTTTAAAATGCCCTGAATGCGACCATGACAGCCTTACACAGGAGACAGACGTTCTCGATACCTGGTTCAGTTCCGCCTTGTGGCCATTTTCCACAATGGGCTGGCCTGATGAGACTGATCTTTTGCACAACTTCTATCCTACTTCGGTTCTGGTGACAGGATTTGACATTCTCTTTTTCTGGGTTGCCAGGATGATGATGATGGGTATTCATTTCAGAAAAGAGGTTCCTTTTAAAGATGTATACGTGCATGCCCTTGTCAGGGATGAAAACGGGAAAAAGATGAGTAAATCAAAGGGAAATGTGATTGACCCTTTAACCGTAATAGAAGAATATGGTACTGACGCATTCCGTTTTACTCTTGCCGCTTTTGCCGCACAGGGCAGAGACATAAAAATGTCTGAAAAACGTGTGGAAGGATATCGCCACTTTATAAATAAGATTTGGAATGCATCACGCTTTGTTATGATGCATATAAAAGATAGCAGTTTTGATAAAATTGAGTTTAATCTTAAAAATTTATCACTCTCCCTTCCCGATAGATGGATAATATCAAGATTAAAAAAAGTGATCCATGATGTGGCAGTATCTTTGGATGAGTACAGATTCAACGATGCGGCCGGCGGGTTATACAAGTTCGTCTGGCATGAGTTTTGTGATTGGTATCTTGAAGCTGTCAAGCCTGCCCTTTATGGAAAACAGGGCGAGGAACAGCTTACGGCTGCAATGAGTGTGCTTTGGCGTGTTCTGCATGATACGCTTTTACTCCTTCATCCTTTTATACCATTTGTTACTGAGGAACTGTGGCACAGGTTACCCGGCACGTCGGGTTCGATTATGGCAGCTTCATTTCCATCCAAAGGTTCTGATGATTACGGTATTGTCAATGATTCTGAGTCCGAATCCAAAATGAATCTGATTACGGAAATTATAACCGGAATCAGAAATATCAGAGGGGAGATGAATATTGCGCCCTCACTTTCTCTTTCAGCCATGGTACAGTCGGTTGAACAGGATATTGTTGATACTGTAAATAGTTATGGTGATATTATAATTGATCTTGCCGGGTTAAAAACTCTTTCTGCTTCAGATTTTGTTGAACGCCCCAGCACATCGGCAACATCTGTGGTAAAAGGGGCAACTATTTTTGTTCCGCTTGATGGAGTGGTTGATTTTAAGAAAGAGATTGGCCGCCTGGAAAAAGAGCTTAATAAGCAGACAAAAGAACTAATAACTGTTGTAAAGAAGCTTGGAAATGATGACTTCCTTACCAAAGCTCCGCCTCATATTGTAGACAAGGTAAGAGAAAAAGAACAAGTTCTTCGTGAAAAACAGGATAAGCTTGAAAAGAATCTTTATAGAATCAAAGGGATTCATGATGACAAGTAGTAACAGGTTCTATCATACACTCGATCATCTTATTGAAATATCATTACAGGAAGATATAGGCACAGGAGATATCACCACAGAGAACCTGATTGATCCTGACATAAAAGGCCGTGGGGTTTTGATAGCCAGGGAATCTCTGGTAATTGCCGGTATTGATGTGGCGAAAAGGGTGTTTGAAATTCTGGATTCTGACGTTGAAACTGAATCCAGGTTTAATGACGGTGATTCAGTTGTTGCTCAAGAGGTAGTCCTGTCAGTCGAAGGGAGTTTGCAAACATTGCTGATGGCTGAACGTACGGCTTTAAATTTTCTCCAGCGGCTTTCGGGAATTGCCACATATGTAAGGTCTTATTTGAAAGAGCTGTCCGATAAAGATGTTTGCCTTGTGGACACAAGAAAGACAACGCCTGGATGGCGCGTACTTGAGAAATATGCAGTCCGTATCGGCGGAGCGAATAATCATCGCATGGGATTATTCGACGGTGTTTTGATTAAGGATAATCATATTGCAGTTTGCGGTGGTGTTAAAAAAGCTGTTGACCGAATCAGAAACCGTATCTCGCATCTCATGAAAATTGAGGTCGAGGTTTCTAATCTCTCCCAGGTAAATGAAGCTCTGGATGCCGGTGCTGATGTGATTATGTTGGATAATATGGATATCCCACAGATCAAGGCGGCGGTTAAAATAATAAACGGAAAGGCACAAGTGGAAGTATCCGGAGGGGTTACAAAGGAAGATTTGATCAGGCTGGCTAATACAGGAGTAACCATAATATCTTCCGGTGCGCTTACCCATTCCGCCGGATGTGTGGATATAAGCATGAGAATAGAGGCGGTTAACAGTTAATAGGTAACCGCTACAAAATATGATACCTATTAGAGATACAATATCCTCGAAAAATTATCCGGTTGTTAATAATCTCCTGATAGGGGTTAATCTTTTTGTTTATTTGGCAGAGCTTTTCCATGGCTCCGGGTTAAGCCGGTTTGATTATATCTATGGCCTTGTTCCGGCCCGTTATTCGATTCCTCAAATAGAATCCTATTTTTCCTTTGGACAGCAGGCCTTATCGTTGGTTTCATTCATGTTTCTCCATGGTGGTTTTTGGCATCTGCTCGGTAATATGTGGACCCTTTATATTTTCGGAGATAATGTTGAAGATCGGCTTGGTCATTTGCGATATCTGTTTTTTTATCTTATTTGCGGTATGACATCAGGTATGACACATTTGATTCTTAATTTACATTCCAATATTCCTGTTATTGGAGCCAGCGGAGCAATAGCCGGAGTAATGGGCGCATATCTGCTTCTCTATCCATACTCTAAAATATTAACATTAATTCCTATAATTTTTATTCCATGGTTCGTGGAGATCCCGGCATTCTTTTTTTTAGGATTCTGGTTTTTTATGCAGTTTTTACAAGCAACCGGTGGAGATTCGGCTGCCAGCGGCATAGCATGGTGGGCCCATGTGGGTGGTTTTTTGTTTGGGATGCTTTTTTTAAAAGTTTTTCTTTGTTTGCCAGGTGCCGGCGATACCCATGGAATATCCCGGATTACAGCCAGGAAAAAAACTAATAAGTTGCAGGTGATTCGACCTATCGGTTTTGAAAACGATCCAACCCTTTATGGAACGATTATCATTACACCTTATGAAGCGATTTCCGGAGCATATAAAATGGTCAATATTTCTTGGGGGTTTTACAAAAAATTATTTCGGGTAGTTGTTCCATCCGGAATAAAAGACGGGGGGGTGTTGCGTCTACAAGGAGAGGGGAAAAAAAATACAGACGGTAAGGCGGGGGATCTTCTTCTTAAGGTGACTATCCAAGAATATTAAATTTGATTATACGTTTGCTCCGACAAGAGGGCGGTAACCATATTTTTCCCATGTTGCTTGGAAATATACATTGCTTTATCGGCTCGTTGTACAAAGGAGGAGATTGTCTCTTGGGGACTGTACTGGGTAACACCGACACTTATTGTGATTGAAACCGGTTTTCTGGATACAGGGAATAATTGTACTGATTTTATTGCAGTCCTTATTCGCTGACCTACAGTTTCAGCTTTTGCGATGTTGGTCTCAGGCAGTATGATAGTAAATTCTTCGCCACCGTATCTGTATGCAGAGTCCATGGTTCTTAGCAGTGTTTTTATTGTACGGCCCATTGTAGCAAGCACCTTGTCACCCTCAAGATGCCCGTATGAATCGTTGTACTGTTTGAAATTGTCAATATCGAGCAGCAGCAGCCCAAGCGGATGATTGTAACGGTTTGATCTATCAATCTCCAGTTCTATGGCATAATAAAAGTGTCTCGAATTATGCAGCTTTGTGAGGCCATCCGTTATTGCAAGTTTTTGCAGTTTTTCAAGAATATTGTTACGCTGCTTTCTAAGGCGTCGCTCTCTTAATACCCTTTTTAACCTGAGCAGCAGTTCTTCTAAACGCACAGGTTTGAATACAAAATCACTGGCGCCTTTTTTTACAGCCTCTTCATAGGAATAATTTTCGCTGTAGCCGGTTATTACAATTACATCAGATGCGTACCTTTTTTTTATTATATCTGTGAGTGCAAGCCCATCCATTCCGGGCATTTTAATATCTGTTATGACAACATCATATTTTTTATTTTTCAGCAAGTTAATCGCTTCTTCAGCATCTGCCGCCGTTGAGGAAATATATCCGGACAGGTCAATATATTCATTTAGCTGCTGTCTTATATCAGCGTCGTCATCAACAATTAAAATATATTCGGCCATACTGTATGTTTTTTACTATAGTTGTCAGGCGTGTTGACAGGGTTAAAAATAATCTGCTACAAACAGGTTTTCACATAAATAATTTCACTGCGTTATCGGTCGTCGGAGTATTATAATACGCCTTCCTCCCTTTGACCTTGTGAAATTCAATTATCTGACAATATATAGCTTTATATAAAGATAATGAAGCGTTGTGTCAAATTAGTTTAAGCTTAATATTAATTTTATTTCCATGAAGTTAGCAAATTAAATGAAAAACATAAGAAATTTCAGTATTATTGCGCATATTGACCACGGAAAATCGACGCTCTCGGATCGCCTTATACAGGCAACTGCTATTGTATCAGACCGGGATTTTCAGGATCAGATTCTGGATACAATGGATATTGAGCGTGAACGTGGAATTACAATAAAAAGTCAATCCGTATGTCTTCCCTATCAAGCAGAAGACGGAAAAATTTATTCATTAAATCTTATAGATACTCCCGGGCATGTCGATTTTACTTATGAGGTATCGAGAGCGCTGGCATCGTGTGAGGGCGCCCTGCTTTTAGTAGACGCCAGCCAGGGTGTTGAAGCTCAGACACTGGCCAACCTTTATCTTGCGCTGGAACATGATCTTGAGATTATACCTGTGATC
>JAERRQ010000302.1 GCA_016735355.1 Desulfobacterales bacterium
GATTTTGTATAAAAACCTAAAAGAATTTCTTGGGGCCCTCCATAGAGCAGGCGAGATTAATTATATTTCCGAACCTGTCTCCGTTCGTCTTGAAATAAGCAAATTTACAGACCGGGAGTCCAAAAGCCCGGATGGAGGCAAGGCGCTTTTTTTTAAAAATATTAAAGAATCTCCATTTCCTGTTGTGACTAACATTTTTGGCAGTACTCGCCGAATATGCATGGCGCTGGGTGTGGATCACCTGGACAGGCTGGCTGAAAGAATACGGGAATTCACAGAGGTAAATCCGCCCAAAAATTTTAAGGAAGCATTAAATATTATACCTCTGGCAATTAATGTTTCAAAATTTTTCCCACGTATTGTTAAAGGCAAAAGCGCCCCTTGCCAGGAGATCGTTTTAAGAGGCGCCGAGATTGATCTTTCAAAACTGCCTGTTTTATGGTGCTGGCCTGGAGATGCCGGACCTTTTGTAACCCTTCCCCTTGTTTTTACAAAAAGTCTTGTCACGGGCAGGCGTAACGCCGGGATGTACCGTTTACAGATATTCGATAAAAATACAACCGGTATGCACTGGCATATCCACAAAGACGGATCTCATTACTATAATGAATATTGCAAGGCCGGGAAAAGAATGCCTGTGGCAGTTGCCATCGGTGCGGATCCGGCCGTAACATATGCGGCCACAGCACCCATGCCCAGAGGTATGGATGAGATGATCCTGGCAGGTTTTATAAGAAAAAAACCTGTCAGGATGGTCAGATGTTTAACTATTGATATGGAAGTGCCGGCTGAAGCTGAATTTATTTTAGAAGGGTATGTGGATCCCGGGGAATTTAGAAGGGAGGGCCCTTTTGGGGATCATACCGGATACTATTCATTGGCGGACGATTATCCCGTGTTTCATGTAACTGCAATTACTCACCGGAAAGATCCGGTATATAATGCCACTCTTGTGGGAAGACCTCCCATGGAGGATTGTTACCTGGCAAAAGCGACCGAACGTCTTTTTTTGCCCATGCTTCAAACGGTAATGCCTGAAATATGTGATTACTGGTTTCCCTGGGAGGGAGTATTTCATAACATAGTAATAGTGGCGATTGACAAGGAGTTTCCCGGCCACGCCCAGAAAATAATGAGCGGCCTGTGGGGCCAGGGCCAGATGAGTTTCTGCAAGGCTATTATTATAGTTGATAAAAACATTAATCCCGCTGACCCTGAAATGGTATTCAAAGAGCTATTGACAAAATTTGATATTACCTCTGATATAACAATTACCAAAGGCGTGCTTGACGTTCTCGACCACTCCTCTCCTTTTCCTAATTTCGGCAGCAAAATCGGGATAGATCTTACAGAAAGATTCAGGGGGGAGCCGCCAAGATCCGGTCATGCCTTATACACAAAAAAACCTGGGACGACAAACGAACCGCTATCTCTACCGGGCATTAATACTTCAAAACAATTGTTTCAGGGCTCATTTGAAAACAACACTGTTTTAAACCGTATTATTACTTTTTCAGTTGAAAAAAATGAAAATAGAGGGGGCAAATATTTTGCGGATATCCTCCTCTCCGCAACCGATTTGGAAAGATTCAATATTTTTATATTATTTGATAATCATATTGATTTATCAGATAACTCCACGCTGCTCTGGAAGCTGTTCAATAATGTTGCCCCTGACCGGGATTTGTTCTTTAAAGATAAAAGAGTGGTAATAGATGCCTGTAAAAAATTGCCTGTTGACGGGCATGCCAGGGAATGGCCTGAAGAGTTGATATTATAATGAAAGATATCGAAAAAAGCAAAGAACAGTTAATAGATGAACTGAAACAACTCCGCACGCAGATGGCGGACCTGGAAGCTTGTCAACCCAGGGGCGGACCGTCGAATTCCAATAGTAAAAGATTGGCGGAACAACGGCATCGAGCTATGAGACTGGAGGTGGTCAGTAACCTTGCCGGAGGTATTGCCCATGATTTTAATAACCTGCTTATGGGGATCCAGGGTAATGTTTCATTGATGTATTTAAATATAAATCCGGATCATCCCAACTATAAAAAATTGCAGAGTATTGAGGAAAATATAGAAAGCGGGGCTGAGATTACCAGGCAAATTTTAGGTTTTGCAAGAGGTGGCAAGTATCATTTCAAGCCTGTCAACATTAATGAAATTGTAAAAAAAACCGTTAGCATGTTTAGAAGTTCAAGGCGTGAAATCAGGATAAAAGACAAATACCAGGCAATTTTATATACAGTCAGGGCAGATCAGATACAAATCGAACAGGTTCTCTTCAGCCTTTTTACAAACGCCTGGGAGGCTATGCCTGATGGAGGCAATATTTACGTTAACACCAGGGATCTTGTTCTTAATAACAAGGACGCCGGACCGCTCGATGCTCTTCCTGGAAAATATGCCCAGATCACAGTCAAAGATACCGGGGCCGGTATGGATAAAGCTATAAGGCAAAGAGTATTTGAACCCTATTTTACAACCAAAGAGAGGGGCAGGGGCACCGGACTGGGACTGGCCGCAGCTTTCGGCATAATAAAAGGGCATGGCGGCATGATTAAGGTGGATAGTGAGAAGGATAAAGGGACTACGGTTGTATTTTGTCTGCCGGCATTGGAATCGTAGGGGTTCAAGATTTTGAACCCCTACAAAAGGGTTCAAGATTTTGACCAGTAGGGGTTCAAGATTTTGAACCCCTACATCAATTCAAGATTTTGACCAGTAAGGGTTCAAGATTTTGAACCCCTACCTATACGTTATGTCCTGTAACAACATAGTCTCCAGGGAAGCATCAAAAAACTTTTTTTTGCAATCTTTATTCTTTACATTCCCATCTTTTAAAAATGTCATGTACCGACATCCTCCGAAGCATAATGGAAGATACCTGCATTCCAGGCATTCGCTGTCTTTCCATAAGCCAAGGTTATAAGAATCCGTATAATCTTTGATACCGGTTTCAAGATCCCCGACCTCAAAATCCTTTTTTCCATTCAAGGTAGGGCATTTATAAATTTTACCGTCAAAGTTAACCACATAAGAATCCTTCGATTCGATCATACATGCCATGGGAGCAGGCTTGGGGGTAGACCAGCCTCTTTTTAATATTTCCTCCCTTAAAAAGCTGTCGGCTTTAATCACCCATGGTTCATTACCCAATCCGCATTCGCTTTTTAACCCTGTCATACGGCTGGAATTAGACGGAAGATCCATTATCGGATCAAACTTAACGGAATATATTTTGTCGGGCCCCAGCCCCTCTTCAAGAAGGTAATCAAGAAGCAGAACAAATTTTTTATAATTATCCTGACGATAATTACCACCTATGCTGATTTTTACGATATC
>JAERRQ010000396.1 GCA_016735355.1 Desulfobacterales bacterium
ATTAAAATAACTTTTTTATCAGGATAATGCCTTCTGCAGCTTATCCCAGCGGAAATACCTGATAACCCACCCAAAATCACCACATCTGCTTCTTTCATATTATCTCCTCCAACTTTAAAAAATTTAACCGGAATGTAAATTCAGAGAAATAAGAATCTCTATCCTTCATGGCAGGAATAGCAATTCTTTCAATCAGGATCTCAGGGTAGCCACAAGCCGTTTGGTATTAGTCAAAAGATCAAGGGCCGCCAGGATATCCTTGCAAACTACATCTGCAGACAGAAGGGTTTCAACTGACGCTCCTTCCTCCTGTATAAGTGCTATGCCCAGCACAGCACCTTTAAGCATAAGGCGGTCGTTTCTGCCGTTTCCGATACATACCGAAAAATCCGGCCCCAAATTGTTAACATAATCGAATTTGCCGATGTCCTGATTATCAGGCGGAAGTATCGATAATAGAGCCGGTATTTCTTTAAGCTGGGATGCGGCCCGGCCAAATGTGTCTGCAGTAAGCACATGGAGTTGAATATCATTCCCAATAATTTTTAATCTTTCACCAACGCCTTCAATCAGATAACCGTCACAGGACAAGGTGCCATTGTAATCCATTACAATATGCTTCAGTTGCAAAGTTCTGTAACCTGGGATTTTAATTTCAATCATAACCTTTGACTCCTTTTTTGGTGAAACAGCCTTTCCTTTAAATAAGTATATCTCATCCGGGTCTTATCGTTCTTTACTGCTATTGCCATGGCTTTTTTCGTACCTATGATAACAACAAGCCTCCGCCCCCTGGTTACTGCCGTATAAATAAGGTTGCGCTGGAGAAGCATGTAATGCTGGGTAAGAACAGGTATAATCACAACCGGATATTCCGAACCCTGTGATTTATGAACTGAAACCGCATAGGCAAGCACGAGCTCATCAAGATCATTAAAATCATATGCTATTCTTCTGCCGTCAAAGGAAATCATCACCTCCTGATCCTCGGTCGACACTCGTATAATTTTTCCTATATCGCCATTAAATACATTCTTGTCATAATTATTCCTGACCTGCATTACCTTATCATTTACTCTGAAATTCCTGCTTCCCCGTATAATCCCGGTTCCTGAGGGATTTAATGCCTCCTGTAATTTAATATTAAGATTAGCGGCTCCGGCAACGCCCCTGTGCATGGGAGATAACACTTGAATATCATTTACAGAATCAAAACCGAATGAACTTGGCACCCTGTCCTTTACCAGTCTTAAAATAATATCAAGCACCCTCTCGGGATCTTCCTGTTCAATAAAATAAAAATCATTCTTTTTATCTTTTGATGTCAAATAAGGCATCATACCTTTATTTATTCTGTGAGCATTTACAATAATCCGGCTTTCTCTGGCCTGACGAAAAATCTCGTTAAGTTTTACAACCGGCACTAAACCCGATTCGATGATATCATTCAGTATATTGCCTGCTCCCACAGAAGGTAACTGGTTAACATCACCCACAAGAATAAATGTGGCTTCCGGAGGAACCGCTTTTAAAAGATAATACATAATTACAGTATCTATCATTGATGCTTCATCTATAATTAGAAGATCACAATTTAACGGTTTTTTTTCATTTTTCTGAAACCCGCCGTTTACAAAACTGTATTCGAGCAGTCGATGAATTGTTTTTGCCCCATAACCGGTGGTTTCGCTCATCCGTTTTGCGGCTCTGCCGGTGGGCGCCGCAAGCATAATACGGCCTGTTATTTTGGAAAAAACTTTTAAGATAGCGTTTATTATGGTGGTCTTGCCGGTACCAGGTCCGCCTGTAATAATCATCATCTTGTTTTCACAGGAACCGGCAACCGCTTCAATCTGTTTTTCGGCAAGCTGTATGGAGAGCTGTTCCTGAACCCACGCCACAGCACTATCAATATCAATACTACGCATGCAGCCAGGTGAAAAAACAAGCCTCTTTATCATGCCGGCAATCCTGGTCTCGCACAGATAAAACTTTGCAAGATATACAGCCTTGTTATTTACAGCAAATTTTTCAATACCGGAATTCAAGTCCTCAATAACTATTTTCTTATTAACAGCAATTACGGCTATCGCATCAACAACAACATCCCTTTCAACCGTAAGGATCTCCCGGCTCTTTTTTATCAGCTCTTCATAGGGATAATATACGTGCCCCTCATCAGAAAGCTGATGCAGGACATATAGTATTCCCGCCTCAATCCTTTGCTCGGAATCTTTGGAAAATCCGAGCTTTTCTGCTATAGTATCGGCTGTTATGAATCCTATCCCGTAAATATCCTCCGCCAGACGATATGGATTTTCAGTAACCACCAGGATAGAATTATTTCCGTACTCCCTGAAAATCTTGACCGCATAACCTGAACTCACACCGTGGGTCTGAAGAAAAAGCATGACATCCCTGATCTCTTTCTGCTCTTCCCACGCCCTTTCTATCATGGCGACACGTTTTTTGCCTATACCATCAACCTCAACCAATTTTTCAACATGATGTTCAATAATATCAAGTGTTTTTTTGGAGAATCTTTTTACTATCCGACCGGCCATTACAGGCCCGATACCCTTAATAAGACCTGAGCCGAGATATTTTTTTATACCATAAAGAGTAGCGGGGACCTCCGTCTTATACTTAACCACCTTAAACTGTTCACCAAATTTTGGATGAACAGACCATTCCCCCTCCATTTTAAGAATTGCCCCGGGTGTCGGGGACATCAAATTCCCGACAACCGTCACAAGGTCTCTCTGCCCAAAGACCTTAAGCCGGGCAATAGTAAAACCGTTCTCCTCATTGCAGTAAGTTATCCTTTCAATCTG
>JAERRQ010000322.1 GCA_016735355.1 Desulfobacterales bacterium
CATATGAAAAAAACACCGGTCGACTCTGATGTGGATAAAGTCGTGCTTGCAAAGGGAACCCCCGGTTTTTCAGGCGCTGATCTTGAAAATCTGGTTAATGAAGCTGCTCTTCTTGCAGCGAAAAGAGATAAAGAAAAGATCGGCATGTCTGATCTGGAGGATGCCAAAGATAAAGTCTACATGGGGCTTGAGCGTAAATCAAAGGTAGTGAAGGAGGAAGATCGAAAGATTACAGCATACCATGAAGGCGGGCATGCCCTTGTTGCCAGACTCCTGCCTGATACGGATGCGGTTAACAAAATAACCATTATTCCCAGGGGACGCGCTGCTGGTGTAACATGGTTTTTGCCTGAGGAGCGCGATTTCAAGTTTAAAGATCAGCTTGAAAATGAACTTTCCGTAGCATTCGGAGGCCGGGTGGCCGAGGAAATAGTATTTAATCGTTTAAGCACAGGCGCTTCGAACGATATCAAACAGGCAACGGATCTTGCTCAAAGAATGATACGTTCCTGGGGGATGAGCGAAACTCTGGGCCCTTTGTCATACGCAAAGGATGAGGAACAGATTTTTTTGGGCCGGGAAATATCCCAGCACAGGGATTATTCCGAGGAGACCGCCAGGAAAATCGACGAAGAGATCAACAGCCTTATACAAAAGGCCTACAAAACAGCGCAGAAGGTGTTGAATGAAAACCTGGATATTCTTAATAAGCTGGCGGAACTTCTTCTTGAAAAAGAGACTGTTATGGGCGCAGAGCTTGACAGTTTGATAATTTCCATGAAACCTGAATTTGAGCAGACTGTTAAGGATAACGATCAGGGAGCAGACAGCAAGAATTGAGCAGGCAAAAATATATTATTTCCTGGGGCGGGCATAATCTGAAACTCGGAGATAAAACCCGTATAATGGGTATTTTAAATGTTACGCCTGATTCTTTTTCAGATGGAGGAAAATTTTTTGCTTATGATGATGCCGTGGCGCATGCTGCACGGTTAGTCGAAGATGGCGCGGATATAATAGATATAGGTGGTGAATCGACTCGACCGTTTTCCGATCCGGTATCCCTGGAAGATGAGATTGGGCGTGTTATTCCTGTAATCGAAAAACTCGCAGGAAGCATCAAGGTTCCTGTTTCCATAGATACAACCAAAGCTATTGTTGCAAAACAGGCGATAGAGGCCGGCGCTTCCATTATAAACGATATCAGCGCGATGCGTCTTGATCATGATATGGCAGGTGTTGCCGCTGAATATTCCGTGCCGGTTATCATGATGCACATGCAGGGATCGCCCCAAACCATGCAGATTTCTCCGGTATATGATGATCTGACAGGGGAGATAAAAGATTTTTTTCAACATTCGATAGATTCAGCCGTCAAAAGAGGTGTCTTGCGGTCAAGAATAATAATCGATCCTGGAATCGGCTTTGGAAAAACCCTGAAACATAATCTGTTTATTATAAAAAAACTATCCGACTTTGATACTCTTGATGTGCCGATTTTAATCGGGCCTTCGCGGAAATCTTTTTTAAAACATTTACTTAAAGATGAGTTAAAGAAAGAATCAGGGCACGATTTGTCTTTAATTGAATCAGGAACCCAGGCTGCTGTTGCGGCAGCGGCTTTAAACGGAGCACATATTGTCAGGGTTCATGATGTGGCCGGCACACGTAACACCTTGAAAATTATAGACGCAATTAATCAAAACAGTCATGATGGTTAAGAGATATCTCTCTGTCTTTGGACGTAGCTATTCAAGGTATATTTATTTGTAACCGTTCACGGTTATCAGTTTACGGTTAACAGTTGGGTCGGAATACAGCCTTAATATAGACTATGGCTCGTCATTTGAATTTACAGCACGGCAACTGACCTTATAAATCAATTGGCTCATAATCAAATAAACGTAGTGATTTGTTAATTTTGCCTTTTTTAGAAAACCGTGAACGGTTACATTTATTTTATGCCTGCGCTTCTATCTATCTTCTATATTTTCTCCTGCACATCCACAATAGAAACCGATATTTTGATACCGATCAGCATCGAAAATATTCCCAAGGGGTTAACCAATAAAAGGTCTGGAACTTCGCGTAAGGGGAACCCTGTCAGTTCCCTAAAGCATGAAGTGTTTACCGTAATGGTCAAGTAGGGGGAATCCGTTTTGGAAGAATTAACAAAAGCACAAAAGGG
>JAERRQ010000312.1 GCA_016735355.1 Desulfobacterales bacterium
GCCCTCCCTTTTGTAATTTTCCTTATTTACAAGGGGGGGGCTTTTTTATTTTCAATAGTCATAAGCGGTATCTCGATCATTGCTTTATGGGAATATTTCCGCATTGTATTTACCAAGGGAGAAATGCGAAAATTCAGCTTGCTTATATGGTTATGTTATTTAACCGGAATTATAATTATTCTATTCTCATACTGGAAGTTTTTCGATTTAATTCCTGTTGTTATTGCTTGTCATCTTATTGCCTCGGGAATAATTGTTGTTTTGTCATACAAGCCGGAGCTACAGATAACCGATATTATTGCGAAGGATATTCTGGGAATTTTATATGTTCCTGTTTTACTTTCGTTTATTGTTTTGATTAGAACCAGCGATGAAGGCATAATCTGGACTTTTTTTCTTTTGCTCCTTGTTGTTGTAGGCGATACAGGAGCCTTTTACACAGGCTCTTTCCTTGGTCGACATAAACTATGTCCATCCGTAAGCCCTGGGAAAACCATAGAAGGCGCAGTAGGAGGCTTATCTGCGGTTCTGGTTACCGGAGCTCTTTTTAAATTTTTTTTTCTGCCTGACTTGCATTGGACAGGCTCTATTATTTTTTTTCTTTGTATCGGCATAGTGGCTCCCATGGGTGATCTGTTTGAATCCATGCTTAAACGGGAAGGCGGGATTAAAGATTCAGGTACGTGTTTGCCGGGCCATGGCGGAATTCTGGATAGGATCGATGCTCTTCTTTTTGCGGCTTTGCCAGCCTACTATTTTAAGGTATATGTATTGCATGGATAGAAAAAGATGAAACAGCTCGCGATATTAGGTTCAACAGGTTCAATAGGCTGCAATACCCTTAAGATTGTTGAAATGTTTCCGGATAGGTTTATAATCAAGGTACTGGCCGCAAAGAATAATGTTGAATTGCTGGCAGAACAGATCGAGCGTTTCAGCCCCGAGTTAGCCGTTGTGTTTGATGATCAGCATGCTGTACGCTTGAAAAAGAGACTTAAGAATAACAAAACGGTTGAAATTTTGTGCGGCAGAGAAGGATACCTGGCGGCGGCATCCTTTAAATCTGTTGATATGGTTGTTTCGGCAATGGTTGGCGCTGCCGGCCTTCTCCCTACTATTGCAGCGATTGAGGCAGGAAAAGCAATTGCCCTTGCCAATAAAGAAACATTGGTTATGGCAGGTGAAATCGTTATGGAAAAAGCTATGTCCAATGGGGCAAGAATTTTTCCTGTTGACAGCGAACATAGCGCAATATTTCAATGCCTGCATGGTAATGACATTAAAGATCTTCATAAAATTATACTGACAGGATCCGGAGGTCCTTTTCTGCGGAAATCTGTTGATGAATTTGATAAAATTGAACTTTCAGATGCTCTTAACCATCCAACGTGGCAAATGGGTAAAAAAATAAGTATAGACTCTGCCACACTGATGAACAAAGGGCTTGAAGTTATTGAAGCGAAATATCTTTTTGATGTTAATATTAATGACATAGAGGTTGTTATTCATCCTCAAAGTGTCGTTCATTCAATGGTTTCATATAAAGATGGAGCTGTAATTGCGCAACTTGGAGTGCCAGACATGAAAGGCGCCATATCCTATGCCTTATCGTATCCGGAGAGACTTGATATAAAAATGCCGGCACCTGATTTTACTGATATTGGATCTCTTACCTTTGAAAAGCCCGACTTGACCAAATTCCCGTGTCTTGGTCTGGCTTATAGCGCCTGCAAAAGAGGTGGAACAATGGCTTCAGTATTAAATGCTGCTAATGAGGAAGCGGTTTATTCCTTTCTGGACAAGCGCATACCTTTTGTTAAAATAGTTGATATTATAGAAAAAGTAATGGGCCGGCATAGAGTTGTAGAAAACCCGTTGCTTGATGATATTCTGGAAGCAGACAGGTGGGCAAGGGAAGAGACTGGGAGGCTGAAAATATTATGAGTACCAGTATAATCGCATTTGTTATTGTATTGGGAGTTTTGATTTTTTTTCATGAACTGGGGCATTTTCTTTTTGCCAGATTATTCGGAGTTGGTGTTGAAAAATTTTCACTCGGGTTCGGGCCAAAAATTGTCGGTAAAAAAATCGGTATGACGGAATACCTTGTTTCGGCCATACCACTCGGCGGATATGTAAAAATGGTTGGCGAGGAACCGGGTGGCGAACTTTTATCCGAAGAGATACCTTTCTCGTTTACACATAAGCATATTTTTAAAAAAATCTTGATAGTTGCCGCAGGCCCCATATTTAATTTAATATTGACTATTGCAATTTTCTTCGGCCTTTTCTGTTTTTATGGTATGCTGGTTTTAAAACCTGTGGTAGGTAGTGTGGGTGAAGGAACCCCGGCCTACATTGCAGGACTGCAAAAAGATGATCTTATAGAAGCTATTAACGGAGTACCGGTTGATAGCTGGGAAAAGATGGCCGAACTTGTATCTATTTGTAACGGAGAAGAGCTTGAGGTGAATTTGCGCCGCGGGGATTCTGCAATGGTTGTTACAATAAGACCTGAACTTCAAATAACAAAAAATTTATTTGGTGAAGATGCTGAGCGATATCTTATAGGAATCGTATCCTCGGGTAAAGTTTTTCAACGCCCCTTGAACTTAGGTCAGGCTGCTGTTGAAAGCATAGCCCAGACCTGGAAGATATCCAAATTGACTGTTCTGGGTATTGTTAAAATGATACAAGGCACGATCTCTGCCAAGGATAACCTTGGCGGGCCTATCCAGATTGCACAGATGGCAGGAGACTTTTACAAAGAAGGCGTTCCCAATTTTCTTTCTTTTATCGCATTTTTAAGCGTTACACTCGCTATACTTAATTTTCTTCCAATACCTGTTCTGGACGGAGGCCATATTTTCTTTTTTATTATAGAGGCTGTAACCGGCCGACCTATTAATCTTAAGTTTCGTGAAATTTCCCAGCAGATAGGTATAGCCGTACTGGTAATGTTGATGATATTTGCTTTTTATAATGATATTATGCGTATTGTAGTTCAAAAATAGGGGCACGATGCATCGTGCCCCTACAGATGCATCGTGCCCCTACAGGCATCGTGTCCCTACAAAGGTTACCTTATGCCACATAAACTTGAAATAACACTAAAAGATGATCTGTTTGATGCCGAAGGCGATGGCGTGCGGCGCAAAGCCGAAGACTATCTAGGAATTTCCCTGGAATCGGTTAAAATTATCAATATCGTTACGGTTGATGCCGAACTTACATTGGATCAATGTATCAGAATAAAAGAGGGAATATTTACAAATCCTGTTACCCAAGATTCCTCATTTATTCCTCTTGCCGCCGACTTTGACTGGATTGTATGGGTCGGCTACAGGCCTGGTGTCCGGGATAACCCCGGCAGCACGGCGGTTGAAGCAATCGAAGACCTTTTGGGCTTTAAATTTGCAAAAGATGAAGCTGTATATACTTCAAAAGAATACTGTTTAAAAGGCCGGGGACTACACCGGGAGGATCTGGACTTGATAGCCGGTGAACTTCTTGCCAATGGTATAATCGAGCAATGGAAAATATTTTCAAAAAATGAATGGGATCCGGCCATAGGTACAGGTTTTATAATACCTAAAGTCAAGCTTGATCATAATCCTTCCGTTAAGTCGATAACAGTGGAAAGTGACTCAAAGCTTGCGAAAATAAGCAAAGAACGCGGCCTGGCGCTTAATTCCAATGATATCCCTGTGATAAGAGAATATTTCTTAAGGGATAAAGTTAAAAAGAAACGTGCCCTGGTCGGGCTATCCGATCCTACAGACATAGAACTGGAATATATATCACAGGCCAGAAGCGATCATTGCAACCATAATACATGCAGGGGACTTTTTCATTATACTGATCTTTCAACAGGAAGGGCCGAAACCTTTGATAATCTGTTTAAAACATGTATAGAGACGCCCACATTATCTCTTAAGGAAGAGAAAAACTGGGTTATATCCGTGCTGTGGGATAATGCCGGAGCAGGATGTTTCGATAATGATCACTATTATGTTATTACAGGCGAAACTCACAATTCACCTTCCAACATGGAAGCGTACGGCGGAGCCATAACCGGCATAGTCGGGGTCTACCGCGACCCCCTCGGCACCGGCAAGGGGTCTAAACTTGTTATGGGCAGCTACGGTTTTTGCACCGGAATGCAGGATTATGCAGGCGATCTTGCTCCGCATCTGCATCCTAGACGTCTTCTGGACGGAATTGTGGAGGGCGTTCGTGATGGCGGGAACAAGAGCGGGATTCCCACAACATTCGGCCAGGTTTGCTTTCATCCCGGCTATATGGGAAAATCTCTTGTATTTGTTACATGCGTGGGCATAATGCCTGCGCTTGTTAATGGCAGCCCGGCGGAGAAAAAAAATACCTCGCCGGGAGATTTGATAGTAATGTGCGGTGGAAGAGTAGGCAAAGATGGAATCCATGGTGTCACTGCATCTTCCGAGGTCTTTTCTGAAAATACTCCTGCCGGTCATGTTCAGATTGGCGATCCCTATACCCAGAAAAAAATGCATGACTTTATTCTGGAAGCCCGTGATGAAGGGCTTATAACCTTTATTACCGATAACGGCGGCGGCGGCCTTTCATCTTCAATAGGAGAATCTGCGCGTTTTTCAAATGGCTGCGAAGTTAATCTGGAGAAGGTTCCTTTAAAATACGAAGGCCTTGATCAGTGGGAAATATGGATTTCCGAATCACAGGAACGTATGACAGTAGCTGTAAAACCGGAACATTTAGCAAAATTTATGGCCATTTCATCAAAACATGCTGTGGAGAGCACTGTTATAGGCCGCTATACTGATACCGGCAAACTTCATATTTTATATAAAGATGAAACATGCGCTTTCATTGATATTGATTTTTTGACCTCCGGTTTCCCCCAGTGGGAATTTGACGCAAAATGGGCGACACCCGGCCAACGCGGACTGTTTGAACCTGTATTCAATGAACCTGATGACTACAACTCTCTTCTTTTGGATATTCTCGCCCGCCCGAATATATGTTCCAAAGAATGGATAACCAGGCAGTATGATCATGAAGTTCAGGGCACCAGTGTTGTCAAGCCTCTTGTGGGCGTCGCTCGGGATGTCAACAATGACGCCGTAGTAATCAGGCCTCTGCTGGAATCCGAAAAGGGGCTTCTCTTTTCCCAGGCGCTTCTTCCATTTTATTCCGCCATAGATGCTTATCATATGACTTCATGTACTATTGATGAAGCAGTTCGCAGGCTCATAGCAGTCGGGGCGGATTTTGAACATATCGGAGGAGTTGATAACTTTTGCTGGCCTGATATTCAGTTTCATCCTGAAAAAAATCCTGACGGTGAATTCAAGGCAGCCCAGCTTGTACGTTCCTGCAGGGCGTTGCGTGATATCTGTATGGCATATGGGATCCCCCTGCTTTCAGGTAAGGACAGTATGTATGTGGACGGTTATCTTGCCGGCAGATACGGTGATACACATAAAGTTTCAGCACTGGAAACACTCCAGTTCTCCGCCATAAGTGTTATGGATAATATAACCAAAGCAGTTACCATGGATAGCAAAATTCCCGGGGATCTTGTCTATATTGTCGGGCTTACGCAAAACGAACTCGGAGGTTCCGAGTATTATGACTGTTTCGGATATACCGGGCTGAATCTGCCTGAAGTTTTTCCTGAAAAATTTTCTGCTATTTACAAATTATTATACCTTGCCATTCAAAAAGAATTGATCGCTTCAGCTCATGGTGTTTACAGGGGTGGTCTGGGTGTGCATCTTGCCATGAAGGCCTTTGCAGGCAATCTTGGCATGGATCTGGACTTGGGGCTTGTTCCTGCTGAAAAAAATCTACGCGATGATTATATCCTCTTTTCAGAATCGGCCGGGCGCTTTATAATAACCATTGATCCTGAAAAAAGAAATGAGGTTGAGAAAATATTTAAAGGAACGGATTGTGCCTGTATAGGCAAAGTGACCGGAGAAAACGGCAGCCTGGTTATCAGGGGAATCAGTGGCGATACGATTCTTTCTGTTCCGGTAAAAAGGCTTAAAGGCTCCTGGCAAAAGCCCTTTTTCGACAGGATATAAATGTTGCAGGTTGGAGAATCGCTTCGCTTGAGGCTGGATCAAACAAGCTATTGCCTATGAACAGAATTTTTGCCATAGGAGACATACATGGATGCTATGATCAACTCCAGGCGCTTATGGGCAAGGTTCCGATAGACCTTGAACATGACAGGCTTGTTTTCCTGGGCGACTATATCGACCGCGGGCCGGATTCATTCAAGGTTGTCGAATACCTTATAAATTTAAAAAGAGAATACAGGAATACAGTCTTTTTAAAAGGTAATCATGAGGAGATGCTGGAACTATATCTTCAAGGTATGGAAATGATGAATTTTGTTAGAAACGGAGGTCACCATACCCTGGAAAGTTACTCGCGACATTCCGGGGAGAACAACACAGACTTGATACCCCACAGCCATCTCGATTTTTTTGAATCGCTTCTTCTTTTTTATGAGACGGAAAATTATATATTTGTACATGCCGGTTTACAAAAAGGCGTTCCCCTTGAAAAGCAAAAAACCGACGACCTGCTTTGGATACGCAACGGTTTTATCCGTACAAGGTACAAGTTCGGGAAGCTGGTTATTTTCGGACACACATATTTTAAGGAACCTTTAATACAGCCAAACAAAATCGGAATTGATACCGGAGCTGTTTACGGCAACAAGCTTACGTGTATCGAGCTGCCTGATATGAAATTTTATCAGGTGTAAGGGCTTGGAAATAAAAATGTTTTATAACGCTAAAATACTGCCGGTTTTTCAAATTATCTTATTAATGATTGCTTTTTTCGCCTTCCACCCGGAAGATGTATTTGCCGAACGTCTGGCGGTTACTGATTCCATTGGAAATATACGGTCCGGTCCTGGTAAAAAAAATGTAATCATTTGGAAAGTTGAAAAGGATCATCCACTTGAAATTATAGAAAAAAAAGGTAACTGGTACCATTTTAGGGATTTCGAGAAAGATGAAGGCTGGATTCATAAATCCCTTGTGGGGAAAGTTAAAACCGTTATTACAAAAAAAGAGAATTGCAATATCAGAACCGGCCCTGGCACCAAGTATAAAATAATTTTCACCGTTGAAAAGGGGATTCCTTTTAGAGTCTTGAAACGCCAGGGAGATTGGATTAAAATCAGGCATGCTGATGGGGATCAGGGGTGGCTACATAATACACTAGTATGGTGAGGTTATGAAATATGGAAATGACAAATAATGGAAGAGTTATTGCGGGTATTGGAGCCGCGTTGATGGACCTGCTTTTACAGGAAAGCGAAGATTTTTTGGAAAAGGCAGAGATTCAAAAAGGCGGGATGAAACTTGTGGGGAATGATGTTATAGATAAAGTTTTGCTGAAAACACCCGCGCAGCCGGCTTTAGTTCCTGGCGGATCAGCCTGCAATACTGTTATCGGCATAAGCAGGCTTGGAGGTTCGGCCCGATTTATCGGGAAATGCGGTGAGGATGAATACGGCAGTATTTTTGAAGATGATTTAAAAAAAAACCAAGTCGAGCCGCTGCTCTTCAAGTCATCATCACCAACAGGACGGGTGCTTTCAATTATTACACCCGATGCACAACGTTCGCTCTTAACCTTTCTGGGTGCATCTTCAGAAACAGAACCGGATGATATAAGCGTTGCATGCTTTAAGGATGCGGCCATAGTACATATTGAGGGATATCTGATATTTAATAGCGATTTAATGATGGCGGCATTAAAGCATGCTAAAAAAGCCGGTGCGCTGATATCGCTCGATCTTGCAAGTTTTACCGTGGTTGAAGAATTTCATAGTATGTTTGAACGGATTGTGCATGATTTTGTTGATATTCTTATTGCCAATGAAGATGAGGCCCGGGCATTTACAGGCTATGCGGATGAGTCTAAAGCTATTCAAGCTCTTGCTGAAAAAGCCGGGGTTGCTGTATTAAAGGTTGGAAAACGGGGCAGTTACATTGCCGAAACAGGTAATATAATAAAGATTGAGCCTGTGGGGTCAGGTGGGGCTATTGATACAACCGGAGCAGGAGATTTATGGGCATCAGGTTTTCTTTTCGGTTTATTAAATGAATATCCCCTTGAAAAATGTGGAAAACTGGCTTCTGCCTGCGGCTATGAAGTCTGCCAGGTAATGGGGGCGGATATTCCTGAAAAAGGCTGGCAAAGGATTAAGGGTAAGGGAATACAGGAGTAATAATGGCAAAAAAACGGATATCGCGGGCAAGAAAAAAAAAGTTGAAAGGACCTGATGAGTTTATAACATTTTCTGCAAAAACATTGAACTTTGTCGCTGAAAACAAGAATCAGGTACTATTAATTTCTGTAGCTTTTCTGATTATAGTAAGTATGGTTATGGGGATAAGAGTATATTTCATTAAATCCGAAAAAAAAGCTTTTACATTGATGGCTAAATCTATGGCTGAATATCGGGCTGCCCTAAAAGAGAATAAAAATAATTCAGCATTACAGGAAGTTGATGATAATTTAAACGGGATACTGGATAAGTATTCAGTAATGCATGCCAAAAAATTTGCAAAAGTATACCTGGCGAATATATCTTTTCAAAATAAAAATTTTGAAAAGGCTATTGAATTATATACCGATGCGATTAATGATTTTAGTAATGATCTTTCAATAAAAAATCTGATTTTAAACAGCCTGGCCTGCTCATGTGAAGAGAAAAAAAAATACAAATCAGCGGTTTCATATTTTGAAATTATACTATCCGGGAATGACATATTTATGAAGGATGAAGCTTTGTTCAACCTGGGTCGCCTCTATGCGGCGATGGGTGAGCCTGATAAGAGTAGAGACGCATTTGCGAGTATAAGGGATAACTATCCAGATTCTTTACATATTGGGCTTGTAAAGGCAAAGGGATTGTAATTTAAGATATGTCCGGATTTGAACCGGTTTATGTTGAATCTTTTAAAAAAGGCATGATTAAGGAAAGAGCCGAAACAGCTCGCCATATCCTGCAAGCCTGTATGCTTTGCCCCAGAGAATGTGCTGTTAATCGTCTTTCCGGGGAAACCGGTATTTGTAAAACAGCTCATAATGCCGTTATCTCCTCATACCATCCTCATTTTGGTGAAGAAGCTCCTCTTGTGGGAAAAAATGGTTCAGGCACGATTTTTTTTACACATTGCAACCTGTTATGCAATTTTTGCCAGAACTACGATATCAGTCATCTTGGCCATGGCCGGGAAGTTACTGACGAGGAACTGGCAGGGATTATGCTGTCTTTGCAGCATGAGGGATGCCATAATATCAATTTTGTCACTCCGACCCATATTGTCCCCCAAATTCTCAGTGCAGTTGAGATAGCGGCAGGAAACGGCCTTTCCATCCCGCTGATCTATAATACAAGCGCTTACGATAATGTTGAAACTCTGAAATTGCTCGATGGCATAATCGATATTTATATGCCTGATTTTAAATTCTGGGATTCTGAAGCAGCAAGGATCACATGCCAGGCTCCCGATTATCCTCAAAAGGCATGCCTGGCACTAAAAGAGATGCATCGACAAGTGGGCGATCTCGCAATCGATAAATCGGGTATTGCCAAACGTGGTCTCTTGATAAGACACCTTGTCATGCCTGGAAATTTTGCCGGCACATCTGAAATAATGTTATTTATAGCAAAAGAAATATCACCAAACAGCTACGTCAATATTATGCCCCAGTACAGACCATGCGGAGAAGCTGACAAAGTCAAAGAGCTTTCCCGTTATCCTTCAGAAAAAGAAATTCAGGAAGCTCTGGCGGCAGCTGTTAACGCAGGGCTTGGACGACTATAATGCTGCCGGATAACCCTGTTGTTCAAACCGGCCTTGAGAATTTGCTGAACGATCCGCCAAAATGGATATTAGGGAAGCGGGCGGGACTTTTGTGTAATCCTGCATCCGTTGACAGGCATTTGCGGCATGCCGGGGAATTGATATCAAACAGGCTGCCTGTTGAATTGACTGCTCTTTATTCCCCACAGCACGGATTTAATGCTGAAAAACAGGATAATATGATCGAGTCCGATGATACCTTTGATTCAGTTTTAAATATACCTGTTGTCAGTCTTTACGGTAAAACCCGCATTCCTACAAAAGAGATGTTTGACCATATTGATTTGCTTTTTATAGATCTGCAGGATGCGGGAACACGTGTTTATACCTTTATATACACAATTTCCTATTGCCTTGAGGCGGCAAAAAAATTCAGCAAGACTGTTATTCTGCTTGATCGGCCTAATCCTGTAGGCGGCGCTGTCATGGAAGGCAATTGCTTGAACCCCGAGAATACTTCATTTGTAGGGCGATATCCTCTGCCCATGCGCCATGGGTTGACCGTCGGGGAGCTGGCGCTTTTATTCAACAAACATTTTAATATAGGCTGCGAACTTGAAGTGATACCCATGAAAGGCTGGAAAAGAGGTATGTATTTTACAGATACAGGCCTTGCCTGGATTCCGCCTTCTCCCAATCTGCCCACTCCTGTGTCGGCAATGGTTTATCCGGGACAGGTTTTATGGGAAGGTACGAATGTTTCTGAAGGTAGAGGCACAACACAACCATTTGAACTATTTGGAGCGCCGTTTATCGACACCGAAAAAGTACTTTCGTTCATCGGTGGAAACAATTTACCGGGAGTACACCTCAGGCAAGTCTCATTTGAACCGACTTCGAATAAATGGATGGGTTCTATATGCAATGGATTTCAGATTCATGTAACAAATGTTGAATTATTTCAGCCCTACTTGACAACATTAAAGCTGATGCAGGCGGTTTGTTGTATGCACAAGGATAAGTTTAAATGGGCCGAACCTCCTTATGAGTATGAATTTGACAGGTTTCCCATAGATCTTATAACAGGTGACAGTCAGATACGGTATCTGATGGAGAGTGGTGAAGAAATTGAGATGTTTGCCGATTCATGGGAAGAAGATCTCAGGCAATTTGCCGAAATCAGTCGTAAGTTTCATTTATATTAAGGTATTCTAAATTGGCAAAAAATGAATTATCATGGAAAAGGATGGCTTTCAAAGGGAACAAAGTTTGGCAGGCTTTTGAAGAAAATGGAGAGCCTTTAGTCAAAAACGGTAAGTTTTTAATCAAGTATCAACTTGATCAGGATTATGAGTATTGGATTAACAAAAAAAGTCTACTCCCTTTAAGTGAATTAAAAAAAGGAGAGTATAAAAAAACGGGGAAAAGCAAAAAGGCCGACTCAAAAAGAAAATATGAAGATTATGATGATGCTGAATTCGATAATGCAATTTGTCTTTATACCGACGGTGCATCTTCCGGCAATCCGGGGCCGTCCGGGATAGGAGTTTTGCTGCGTTTCAAAGAATATGAAAAGGAGATTTCAAAATATATTGGAAATGCGACTAACAATATTGCCGAACTTAAAGCAATTGAAGACGGCCTGTCGGCTTTACAAAAAAAAGAACTTCCGGTAATAGTCTTTACCGACAGCAGCTATGCTCTTGGCGTTCTTGTACGCGGCTGGAAAGCAAAAAAGAACGTGGAGCTGGTGGAAAGAATACGAAAAAAAATTTCCGGATTCAAAAATATTAAATTTATAAAAGTGAAAGGTCATGCCGGGATGGCCGAAAATGAACGGGCAGATTATCTTGCAACGTCAGCAATAAAAAAAGGATCGAATTAAGGTGGGCATATTCCATAAGAAACCCTGCGATGGGCAGGGCTTCTTATGGAGATTAGAAGAATACTATGCTTTTGTTGATTCTAATGTTTCTATCTTTTTTTCAAGCTCGCCTATTTTTTTTTTGTATGAACCAGCGTCGTCGTCGTCGTCATCTGCTGCCTCAGTGTCATCACCTTTTTTCCATGTATCTTTTAGTTCATCAAAGCCCAGGTAAAGAGCCAGCCCGCCTCCGCCCAGAAGCAATACAGGGATTGTGCCGGCGAGAAGCTGAAAAAAAGGTTTCCACCAAATAGATATTCCAATGAGCCCCAAAACGGCTGCTACCGCTCCACCAATTAATGTTTTCATGAAAAAACATCCTCCTTAAAATAAGTTGATCTTTTAAATGTTTTTAAAAAATAGTTTATAGAATTTCAGTAATAAACAGACAAAAAAAATACACCCCTGAGAGGAGCCAGCCAAGGATGCTTGAAAGAGTACCCTGTATAATAAATGTTTATATTATCACAGCAAATGATACAAGGCAAGACTAATTTATTATTTTCACCTCACATTTATTGTATACGTTCTCAATATGAAGCGGACAAGCACAATAAGTTATTGCAATGGAAACTATATTCTGATATTTCAAACACCGCAATGAAAAACAGGAAACAACAAATAATATAGCAAATCATGCCGAAACAGCAAAAATCAAACCACAGCACAATTAGAAAAAAAATCAGACGATGGATTGACGCTACTCTTGGGAATACGCATAATCACTATACCTGCTTCATCCCCGAACGAACAGGTTTTTTGTCTTCCCTGGCGCTTAAGCTCTTTTTTTCAGGTATAAAAATAGATAAGGAACAATATTCGGTTCTTAGAAAAATTCCTGAAAATGCTATTGTAGTTTATGTAAATAAATATAAAAGTTATTTTGAGTATCTTTTTTATTACACACGATATAAACAGGCTGGCTTCAGGTTTCCGGCAATAGGTTTTGATTACAAGGTTATAATCTGGCAACCGGTTAACCGATTATTTAAAATAATTCTGGCTTCTATAGATTATCTGCTTCACAAAAAAGCCTTTTCGAATCCTTATAAAAGTGGGTACATTAAAGATGAGCTTGTTAACGGCCGATCAGCCCTGCTGTCTCTTGTGGAAAAAAAAGGCTTTTACAAAAGGTTCGTTAAGGCAAAATCCGATCCTGTTCATTATTTGATCGAGATGCAGGTATCTATCGACAGGCCGATCTATTTAGTGCCTCAACTGATTTTTTTTAGTAAAAAACCACCCAAATCACACCCGACATTTTTGGATATACTCTTTGGAACCAAAGAGAAACCTGGAAAAATTCGGCGATTAGCAGCAATGTTAAACAACAAGAACAGGCCATTTGTAGAAATATCCGAGCCTGTCAATTTAAGCACATTTATAAAGCTTACCGAAAACAGGGATTTGAGTATAGACCAAATGGCTATTCTATTGCGGCGGCAGCTTATGCTCCGAATAAATCGTCATCGCCAGAGTATAACCGGCCCTGTGCAAAAGTCTAAACAGGAAATTAAAGAGAGTCTCCTGACGGGTGAAAGACTGCAGGCGTTCATGGCGCAATATGCCGCAAAACATAGTCAGGAAATATGGGATGTGCATAAACAGGCTGATTCGCATATTGAGGAGATTGCGGCAAGATACAATACAAGCATTGTAGGTCTGTTTGCGATATGTGTAAGATGGCTGCTCAAATTCATGTTCGATGGTGTTACGGTCAATTATGAAATGCTGGCCAAAATTAAGGCTGCCTCTCAGAATGGCCCGCTTATTTTTATCCCCTGTCACAAGAGTCATATAGATTACCTTATATTATCCTATATCATGCTGAAGAAAAATATGCCGGGCCCTCACATTGCCGCCGGCAAAAATCTTTCTTTCTGGCCCATGGGGCCATTATTCAGAAGAGGAGGGGCCTTTTTTATAAGGCGCAGCTTCAAAGGGGCTGTACTCTATTCCAAAATTTTTACAGAATATATATACAAGCTCCTTGAAGAAGGTTTCAATATCGAGCTTTTTATAGAGGGGGGCAGAAGCCGTACCGGAAAACTGCTCAGACCCCAACTCGGGCTCCTGTCAATTATAATCAATGCCTGCAAAAACGGAGCATGTGAGGATCTGAATTTGGCGCCTGTTTATATAGGTTATGACAGGGTGCTTGAGGAAAGCGCTTATATTAATGAAATTGAAGGCGGGTCAAAGGAAGCTGAGAATATTCAGCAGGTCATAAAAGCAAGAAGATTTTTGAAAAAAAGGTACGGTAAAATATATATTAAATTTAGCGAACCCGTCACCCTAAAAGAATTTATTAATGAAAATGGCATACCTCTTGAGACGATGACTTCTAAAGAACAGAACGTGCTTTGCCGAAAAATCGGCACATGGCTGTTACATTCCATCGATAAGGTTACTGTTGTTACGCCCCATGCACTTGTGGCATCCGCCATACTTAACTGTACAAAAAATCTTTTTTCTTATGATCACCTGCTATCTATTGTAGATACATATATCAGGTACCTGTCACTCCAGGAGGCGACACTCGCAGATACCCTGCTGCTTGATCCGGCTCATGCCGTTGAGCAGGTTGTGGATTCATACATTCAAAGAAAATTTCTCGAAACAGTATTAAAAGGAAAGAAGACTCTTTCTACAGACCTCCAGTTTAAAATTAATGAGAATAAAAGACCTGCCCTGGAGTATTATAAAAATAATTGTATTGCTTTTTTTATTCCGGCCTCATTTACTGCCTTGACGATCCTTGCAAAAGATTCATTTCAGTTTTCCTCTGTTGATCTGCACTCAGGCTACAGGTTTCTTCAGGAATTTTTCAAGAATGAATTTACACCGGATGTCTTAAAAACCCCTGAAAGCCATATTCGCAAAAACATTAAAGCTTTTATCGATGATGCCATATTAATGCCGCATCCCACTCTCTCCGACACATATAATATTACTTCGTCTGGTTTGAGGACGTTAAAATTATATTCCGGATTTCTAAAGGCTTATTTTGAGTCATACTGGGTAGCGTTAACTTACTTTAATCGTTATCCGAACAACTCCGTTAAAGCTAAAGACCGGTTAAAAAAAATACAGTCACTCGGCAATCGTATGTACAAAAGAAAAGAAATCAAATTTCATGAAGCTGTTTCAAGGGTTAATTTTCAAAACGCATCCGATTATTTTATTCATCATGGTATCAGAGGCTCAAATGATCAGGAAAAAATAGATTTTTATTCCGAAAAAATTCAAAATTATATGAATTATTTATCTTGATTTGAAGAATGAAAATGAGTGTTTTAAGAAGGATAGTTTTTTTATGTTAACGAATAAAAATATTTCTGATGTAATCAGGGAGAACAAAACACTGTTAATAATAATAGCTATTGTGCTTTTTTTGATTGAGCTTGAAATATTTGCTATAGCGGCGATGAAGGCAGGCCGAAAATCGTGGCTTCAGGTGCTCGACGACAAAAACAATATTATTCATGAAACCGACGGCAAAAATTTAAGCGGTTTTAACAAATATTATTTTGAAAAGACCTTCGGTCCGTTCGAACAGTATAAGGTAAAACTCATTACCAAGGAATATCCTTTTCCGTTCAGGGCATGGTTTGCGGCCGCTGCGGGAATACCTGTGGGTATGATTTTATTATTTGCTTTTGTCGTAAAGGCTTATATGTCGCTATTTTACGGCGAAAAACACAAAAACGATTCCATCAAGACCGAATACGATACACGATTGGAAAAGATAGTAAAGAGAATCAGCCGGTTCAATATTTTCACAATAGGCTTCCTTGTCTTTTTGGCTATTTTTTCATACTGGGTAATACCTAATCTCATTACGTATCTTGGAAGGGTTGGCCTTCAAACATTAATCAGATATAAATGGGTATTTATATCATTGACTGTACCGACTGCCGGATTCATAATCTGGGTAACCTATCTAAGGTATATTCTGTCAAAAAAAATCATAGAAAACCAGATGGACGTCGAAAAGTACCGCCTCCGGTTGGAATATGAGAAAAACAGCACTATTCCTTTATTGCTTGAACATGACAACGAAGAAAAACTTAAAAATTCTCGTATTGTTTGGAATAATAAAAGCGACGATTACAGACATTCACATAAATAATTCCATTTAAGCTGCCGGTCTATTTTTGGCAGCACAGGTAGCATCTCCTCCGG
>JAERRQ010000073.1 GCA_016735355.1 Desulfobacterales bacterium
CGGCTTATCCTTGATTTTACCGATTAAAATCGGTTTGCCGGGCATGATTGTGACACCGTGAACCAGGACCCGGCCGATATTTTCTACGATCCACTTGGTAAAATCTTCTGATCCGGCGGAAGAACCGCCGACTGTTAGGATTATATCAAAATCCCGGCTGCAGGCATCATTTACGATTTTTTTTATTATTTCCCTGTCATCTTTCAATATCTTGTGCCGCACAAACACTCCGCCGCAGGCTTCAGCCATTTTGCCAAGCACAAACGAATTGGATTCAATCACCTGGCCGGGCTTTAAATATTCCAGGGGACTATTTTGGAACTCTTCGGGCTGCCAGTCAACCAGCTCGGAACCGGTAGGTATTATAAGTAATTTCGGCTTCGTCCTGACAGAAACGGAAAATATGCATCCTGAAAGCAAGGCTCCGACACAGTATGGAGTCACAAGATGGTTTCGGGGAAAAATCAGCTCCGTAGCAACAATATCTTCCCCCATTTTGCGAACATTCTGCCATGGGAAAGCCGGAGCCTCTATTTCAATTATCTTTTCATCTATAATATTGAGATGCTCCATCATAATGACCGCATCCGTATTATCCGGCATTACATGGCCTGTGTTAACGAAAAAAACATTCTTGCCGACCGCTAATTTTTTAGGTTTCATTTCGCCGGCTCCAAAGGTCTGCTCCGCTTTTACGGCTATTCCATCCATTGCAGCAGAATGAAAGCCCGGAGAGGAAAGCTTCGCCGCCACAGGTTCGGACAGCACCCGGCCGACTGCATCCGGTACAGGAACCATCTCCTTTGAAAGCAATTCCTGTGTTGGAAAATTGTCCATCAGGATTTCTTTTGCCTCTTTCAGTGTTTTCATGTCTAAATAAACATTGCGTTTCGTTACCATTTTATCCTCGCTCCGCTTTACAGCACACAGCTTCTATAGATTTTAATATAATTAATTTTACAAAAATCGGCATCCTTCATTTGTCGTTGACACGTTTTAAACAGCAATGGGATACGGATGCACACAGATATGTTTATTTTTTTCAAAAAAGTGTAAAGTACTTTTAAAGTGATATGAAGGATGCCCAAAAAACGAGTGAAAAAGCTGAAGGAAGCGTACTGGTATTTAGGGCTCGCACAAAAATGACATTACATTCAGGCGCCTCAACTTGCTCTGGAAATCTATAATGCCTGCTTCAGCATTTCTCTGGCATGCTCAAGGGTTGCTGCTGTAATTTTTTCACCGCCCAGCATTCTGGCTATCTCATTCAGACGGTCTTTCCCCTTGACGGGCTCAATAACCGTGGTGGTGCGATCGTCTTTGAGCTCTTTGTATATCCTGAAGTGATGGTTACCGAATTTTGCTATTTGAGGCAGGTGAGTAATGCATATAACCTGGTGATGACGGGCAAGCAAAGCGAGCTTTTGGCCGGCAACCTCGGCTGTACCCCCTCCGATACCGGCATCCACTTCGTCAAACACTATTGTTTCGACGGATTCCGATTTTGCCATTATAGCCTTTAATGCAAGAACTATCCTTGAGAGCTCTCCGCCGGAGGCAATGCCTGATAAAGGCTTAAGAGCTTCTCCGATATTTGGAGCGATAAAAAAGAGGGCCTTGTCCACTCCAGTTTCAGTTATGGCTTTACCATTAACTGAAAGAAAAGTGTCTCTGGCGGCATCAACTCCAATTATTTCCAAAAAAATTTTAAACCTTGTATTATCCATTTTCAAAGTGGATAGTTCTTCCTCCACTTCCCTGGCCAGCCCTTCAGCCGCTATTCTCCTTTTTGCGGATAATTCAGTTGCCAGCGCTGCCAGCAATTCGTGCAGTTCTGCTACTCTTTGTTCTGTGTCAACTATCTTGCCCGATATATTTTTAGCTTCATTCAGTTCTTTATCTATATTGCCGAGGAAAGAAAAAACAGCTCCAAGTGTGCCGCCATATTTGCGCTTCAGTTTATGGAGTAAATCAATCCGCTCTTCCACTTCTTCAAGACGCTTGTCATCTGTGTGAATACCTGCAAGATAAAATCGGAGTTCTTCCACTATATCTTCAACCTGCAATGCAGCGCTTTCCAACCTTTTGGCTTGCATGGACAGGCTTTCATCAATACTGCACAGTTTGCTTAAGTCTTTTTCAACTTCCATAAGCCTTTCTACAACAGCGCCTTCACCCGTATATAATACTTCCAGCCCATGGTTAACAGACTTGAGCAGCTCTGCCCTGTTTTTAAGGCGCATCCTTTCTTGCTCCAGATCTGTGTCTTCATTGATTTTTATGGAAACTTCCAAAATTTCTTTTTTTTGAAATTCAAGCAGTTCTATCTGTTCAGCCTGCCGGGCTTGGGAAAGTTTAAAACCATGCAACCTTTTAATCAGTGGTAATATTTCATTAAAACGCCTTGACAGATTCTCTCGAAGTGCCTTAAGTTCCCCGAACTGATCAAGAATTAATAAATGCTCTTCTTCTTTTAAAAGTCTTTGATGTGCATGCTGTCCCGATATACTGGCAATATTAGCTGTTACCGAATGCAGCATCCGGATAGTTGCAGTATGCCCGTTAATATAAACTCTGTGCTTATTATTACGTGATATAATCCTTCTGATCAAAAGTGTTTCATCTATGTCAAATCCCAGGTCGGCAAGTATCCTGGCTGCATGGCTATCCGGGGCGATTTGAAATAAGGCCTCGAGTTCAGCATTTTCCGAGCCTGTGCGTATTAGTGCAGGCACAGACCTGCTGCCCAACAAAAGATTGACGGCATTTATAATAATAGATTTACCGGCGCCGGTTTCACCGCTGAGGATCGTCAGGCCAGTGGAAAATATAATATGCAGATCATCGATGATAGCAAAATTTTTTATTGATAGTTCCAGGAGCATGAGAAGCAGATATTAAAAAGGCAGGTTATAGTAACATTATGTTATAAAACTACACTATTATAATTAAGTATAATTAAGTGGTTAAAACTATCCGGGTTATTTTGATTTTACCACCACCACAGCCGTTTCATCAAGAGCTCTGACAAGTTTAATGCTTATATCACCCAGCACAAACTCTTCAGACTTGGACATCTTTCTTCTGCCGATTATTACCATCTTATAATGATTCTTTTTGAACTGATCAATAATTCCGTCAGTAACGCTTGAATACTGTTTTGTTAGTATCTTTATTGTTGTATTAGCTTCAAAAAAACCATTATCAACAAGTTTTTTTTTGATATGATTTAAAAATTTTTTTATCTTGGGAATCCTTTCCTTTGCGAACTTCTTTCCCATAAGCTCTTCCTCGGCTGATGGCTTTCGGAATATATGAAGCAGCGTAATATCAACCTGTTCAGGGTCAAACCCGATATTGATCAAATAATCTATGACTATCTGTGATATAATAGATTCATTTAAAGGTACGAGAATTGTATTTTTCAAAATCGCCTCCGGATAATTAAAAAATTGTGTATATACATCTATTTAAATCCTCAATTAATTCATCTGCAGTTTCATAAAATATACTTGCGCCACCGGAGAAGTGCATGAGAATATCATTAAGCCTGTTTGGCATATAAGGATATATTTTTTTAAGATTTAACAGCCTGGACGGATCAAGAAGCGAAAAATCATTTACGGTTATTCTATCCCTCAAGTCCCCGTATTGTAAGGCATCATGCATTATTGCATAATAAATATGAAAACCCTTACCGATCACATATAGTAGAATGTTGCACATCCCGAAGAGATCTAAGCTGAACGGATTTTCCGGGGCATAATAATCATAGTCGAAATCAATCCAAACATAGTTTCCGGTATTATATTCAATAATAATATGATCGTTTCGGATATCTCCATGCCTGAAGCCGTTTATGTGAAGAAAACGGATCGATTCAAAAGCCTTTACCAGTCGTTTAAGGACAACAGGAAGCAAGGTATGAAAATAGTCCTCATGTTTCATGTTCAAGGATTCGATATAAACAAAAAGATCGGTTCCACGTACAACATCAAGTATCCTGACATTATTCCCTTCTGAATCCCTGGTTGAAGTACCGTGCATAAAAAAAGGATGCTGTTCTACCAGTTTTAAAATATCCGCTTCTTTTTCAGGATCTCTGAAACATTTTATTTTAACTCC
>JAERRQ010000402.1 GCA_016735355.1 Desulfobacterales bacterium
AAAAACTTAAAGGATATGATAAAAAAAATGAAAATTTTGTTTGCTGCTCCTGAAAATGCGTGGGGAGGCTTTCTGGGGCTTATCCGGTCTGAACTTCCCGAGCACTCTTTTGAGGCAACCGGCCGATTCAGCGCTGATAATTTAAAGGGGTATGATGTTCTGATACCAACCATGTGTTCTGTAACAGAAGAAATGATAACTGCAAGTGACCGACTACGTCTGATACAACAATGCGGATCAGGACTTGAAGGGGTTGACGTGGAGGCAGCGATCAAAAATAATATCTGGGTTGCCAATGTTCCCACTGCCAATTCCGGAAACGCCGACTCCGTAGCTGAAATCGGAATATATATGATGATCGGCCTGTCAAGGAATTTCAAAAATATGGCGCAAAGCATGTTGGCAGGCAAGATGGGAGAACCCCGGGGAAAATCACTGTACGGCAAAACCGCAGGTCTTGTGGGACTTGGCGGAATAGGGCAAGCCCTGATCAAAAGACTGAAAGCCTTTGGCGTTCATGTAATTGGAATCAAACGTAATAACCCACACCAGGCACAAAAGGATTTGGGGCTTGAGTGGGCCGGCGGGCCCGATGATCTTGACCGACTGGCTCGCCTATCTGACTTTTTGATCCTTTGTCTCCCTCTTACTCAAGAGAGCAGAAATATTATTAACCGGACGACATTTGATAGTATGAAACCTGATTCTTTTTTGATTAATTTATCCCGTGGCGGCCTGGTCGATCGCGGCGCGCTTGAGGAAGCACTTGCAAGCGGTAAGATTGGGGGAGCAGGCCTGGATGTTTTCTGGGAAGAGCCTCCTGATCCTGATGACCCCATATTTGACTTTAACGTGCTCGCAACTCCTCATATATCAGGGTCGACAGATGTATCCATGCAGGGGATTGTTAAAGGAGTTGCTGAAAACATAAGAAGAATTGCAAAAGGACTTGAACCTTTGAATAACAAAAATAATCATAATGAACATAGATATTAAAAATCGTGTTTTACTAATAACGAGCTTCGTTGCATTATTTTGGATTATAGAGCTTATTGATATTGCAACAGGGAATAAATTCGGCATATATGGAATTCTTCCCAGAACAGTAATCGGATTGCGCGGAATCATTTTTTCTCCCTTTATTCATCAAAATATATATCATCTTTTGCTTAACACCATTCCTTTTATAGTCCTTGGCAGCCTGGTAAGTTTGCGTGGGTTAGATGACTTCCTGGAGCTTTCGCTCTTTGTGATGCTTGTCGGTGGGGCAGGGGTCTGGTTGGTTGGCCGTCCCGCGTATCATATTGGGGCCAGCGGGCTGATTTTCGGATATTTCGGATTTTTGGCAACTGCCGGCTGGTATGAGAGACGATTCAGCTCCATTGTCATATCCCTTATTGTTCTATTTTTGTATGGAGGGCTTCTCCGGGGGGTCTTGCCGGTCAGACCTTTTGTATCATGGGAAGGACACCTTTGCGGACTTATTGCCGGTATGGCGTGCGCGCGTCTATCGGCTTTAAGATAAAAATTTTGGGTGCGTTATCGGTCGTAGGAGTATTATAATACGCCTTCCTCCCTCTGGCCTTCCCAAAATCATTATCTTAAAGCCGATATTTTAAAAAAAAACTGACAGGAAAAAGAAGTGAACATAAATACTATGGTGAGATCAGACCTGTCATTCGGACGAACAGCAATTTATATAATTACCTTTCTCATGGGCGGCTGCGGCATTGCCTATGAATATACCTTCAGCAAAATTGCTTCCGATCTTCTGGGAAACTCGGTTCAACAGTGGGCTATTATTATTGGATTAATGATGTTCTGCATGGGGATCGGTTCCGATATCCAAAAGTACATCAAGGATAAACATATTTTTGACAGTTTTATTTTTTTTGAAATCCTTCTCAGTTTAATCGGAGGATTCGGACCGATATTGCTTTTGTTTGTTTTTGGAGCCGGCCGGGATTATTTTGCGCTGGCCCAATATGGGCTGTCAACTGTTGTGGGAATATTGATCGGCCTGGAAATACCTGTTCTGGCGCGCATTAATGAGCGTTATACCCCCCAGCTAAGGCTGAATATCGGCGGCATTCTGAGAATGGATTATATTGGAGCATTCCTCGGCGCCCTGGCCTGGATTTTTGTTCTGACCCGATTTTTTACTATAATTCAAACAGGATTCATTATAGGCATTATTAATAATATAGTTGCAGGTATTGCGCTGCTCTATTTTGTAAAAAATGCCTCAAAAAAATTCATCCTGGCCGGTGCTGCAATAGTAAGTGTTGCGGCATTAGGGTATGGTTTTTACGCTGCGCCGGCCTGGACAGCCTATGCAGAGCAGAGGCTTTTTCTTGACCCGATAGTGTACAGCAAAACAACAGTCTATCAACATATTGTTTTAACACAGCATTTTTCAGGAGATCTTTCCTGCTATATCAACGGACATTTGCAATTCCATAGCAATGATGAATATATCTATCATGAGTTTCTTGTTCATCCTGCCATGCACGCAGCTCAACAACGAAAACGGATTCTTGTTCTTGGCGGAGGTGACGGGCTTGCTGTCCGGGAGGTTTTAAAATATAAAGAGGTTGGATCTATTACCCTGGTTGATATTGATCCTGAAATGACGGATATTGCAACAAACAATCCCTATCTTGCTTCTTTAAATCAAGGGAGTTTGCAGAATGCTAAAGTCAATGTTATAAAAAACAGGGTTATTAAACCAGGTACAAAAATGGAAGTTCCCATAGAAAATCGTGCCCGTCCCTTGTTGCAGGAGTTAAGTCCAGGGCCTGAAATATCTATTATCAATATGGATGCAGCCC
>JAERRQ010000071.1 GCA_016735355.1 Desulfobacterales bacterium
ACAGGTCATGGAACCAATATGATCGCCGGTCTGGCTGTCAGCATGCAGTCTACTGCTCTGCCTGTGCTTGCTATTTGTATCGCCATCCTTGCTTCCAGTTATTTTGCCGGACTGTATGGTATTGCGATTGCGGCTGTTGCAATGCTCTCTATGACCGGTATGGTTATTGCGATTGATGCTTACGGTCCTATCACTGATAATGCCGGTGGAATCGCTGAAATGGCGGACATGGATGAATCCGTGCGCGCTATAACCGATCCTTTGGATGCTGTTGGTAATACTACCAAGGCGGTTACAAAAGGTTATGCAATCGGGTCTGCAGCTTTGGCAGCCCTGGTTCTTTTTTCCGCATACACCCAGGAATTTAAACATCTCGGTAAATCCCTTGAGTTTGATTTATCCGATGTGAATGTTCTGATTGGACTCTTTCTCGGCGGACTGCTCCCATATCTTTTTGGTTCTTTTGCAATGAAGGCTGTTGGAAAAGCCGGTCATGCCGTTGTTAAAGAAGTTAGACGTCAGTTTGCTGAAATTCCTGGAATTATGGAAGGAACCGGTAAACCTGATTATGCTGCCTGCGTTGATATTGTAACCAAATTCGCGCTTTCAGAAATGATGATACCCGCTCTTCTGCCTGTTATTACGCCGATTATAGTAGGTTTCTGTCTCGGCCCCGTAGCTCTCGGCGGACTCCTAATCGGAAGTATTGTCACAGGTATTTTCGTAGGTATTTCCATGACAACCGGTGGAGCAGCCTGGGATAATGCCAAGAAATATATTGAGGACGGCAATCTTGGCGGCAAGGGTAGTGATGCCCATAAAGCTGCTGTAACAGGCGACACGGTAGGCGATCCTTATAAGGATACTGCCGGTCCGGCGATCAACCCGATGATCAAGATTCTTAACGTGGTTGCGCTTCTCCTTGTTCCGTTCTTATAAAAAAAAGTTGATTTTTAAGTAGTTTCAAAAGGATTGACCCTTTAAAGGGTCAATCCTTTTTTATTGATTGTCCAAAGAATATATGATATTAGTAACATTAAATAAAATAATTTTTGGCGTCTTTTTTTGGGCGCAAAAGAGTAGTTAGTACTTTTTCCATGTTATAATCGGTATTTTTACCGCAAAGGAACTGCTTAAATTTTATGGAAATCAAAATAATAAAGAAACAGACCAAAAAACATACAGAAAATGTATGTAAATTTAAAGTCGGCGATCTGGCCGTTTATCCGGCCCACGGAGTGGGACTAATAGAGGCCATTGAAGAAAAAGTAATCAACGGGGAGCAGCATGATTTTTATATATTAAAGGTCATAGAAAACGGAATGGTCATTATGATACCGACCTGGAATGTTGACCAGGTTGGGCTAAGAAATGTTGTTGACCCTGATGATATCCCCAAAATATATGATGTTATAAAAGAGGAGCAGGCCTCTGTTTTAGACAAACAGACCTGGAACCGCCGTTACAAGGAATATATGGACAAGATCAAGACAGGCTCTATTTATGATGTGGCGGAAGTATTTCGTGATCTGTATCATCTTAAACTTACTAAAGACCTGTCCTTTGGAGAACGCAAACTTTTTGACACTGCCCGGGTTCTACTGGTGACAGAGCTGTCAACTGCAAAAAATGTAGATGAGACTGAAATCAAGTCCGAGATTAATTCTCTTTTTGAAACATTCTCCGATGAAAATTCATCAACAATGACCGATCAAAACACCTCATAGAAGAATGCATAACCATGGCGCGTTTTCCTTTAATGTAACTAAAAAAGATACCGGAAAACGCCTCGACCAGGTGATTGCATCTACCCTTCCCGAATATTCCCGCACTCTTATAACAAGTCATATCCGCAATGGATATATTCTTGTTGCCGAGATACAAAGAAAGCCAGGATACAGAGTATCTGCCGGGGAAAAGATAAATGGAATTATTACGCCCCAGGAAGCTTTAACGTGCACTCCCGAACCAATCAATATAGATATTCTTTTTGAAGACATAGATATTATTGTAGTAAATAAACCACCAGGCTTGGTGGTGCACCCTGCGCCGGGACATTATACAGGCACGCTGGTTAATGGACTGCTTTATCATTGCCCTGATCTTGTTGATACCGGCGAGCAATTTAGACCTGGTATTGTGCACAGGATTGATAAGGACACATCAGGCCTGTTGGTTATTGCTAAAAACCGACAGGCCCATAACAGGCTTGCCGATCAGTTTAAATCAAGAACAATAAAAAAAAATTATCTTGCCCTTGTGCACGGTAAAATGGAATCCCAACACGGCAGAATCTCACTTCCCATCGGCAGGCATCCGGTTCAGAGAAAGAAGATGTCGACAATCAGCAGAAAGAGCAGGGAAGCCGTAACGCTATGGAAGGTCAAAGAGTTTTTTGAAAACGCAACTCTTATAGAAATTAATTTAAAGACAGGCAGAACACATCAGATTCGCGTTCATACAGCTGCATTGGGGCACCCGGTTCTCGGCGATCAGATATATGGCGGGAAGAAAAGGGAGAAGCTTGTTGAAGAAAAAATATTCCGACAAATGCTGCATGCCTGGAGACTTGAATTTTTGCATCCCATAAAAGGGAATAGATTTTTTTTTGAAGCGCCCATTCCTTCCGATATGGAGCAGGTACTTAGCGCTCTGCGATCTGGAGGTAAGCTTACTTCTATCACGTCAGATCAACCCCGTACCTTTGGAAAAGGAATAAAGAACCCTTGCTTTTAATCGGTATTGATACAGGCGGTACTTTTACTGATTTCATATATCAGGATGGTAATAGCTGGAAGGTCTACAAAATCCTTTCGACTCCATCTGATCCGGCCGAAGCAGTTTTAAAAGGGATCGCACATATTGTCGGCTGCCGGGATGTCCGCATCGTACATGGGTCGACCGTAGCCACAAATGCTATTCTTGAAAGAAAGGGCGCTGCAACAGCCCTTATAACAAACAAAGGCTTTGAGGATGTGATCGAGATCGGAAGGCAGAACAGGCACAACCTGTACAAGCTTTTTTATCGAAAACCGGCTCCGCTTGTGCCGCAGCAACTGCGCTTCGGCGTCAATTGCAGGGTCAACTCTGATGGCACGGTTCTGCAGGAACCCGGTAATAAAGAATTAAACGAAATATTCAAAAAAATAGAAGCATCAGGTGCGGAATCGGTTGCTGTATCATTTTTAGCCTTATTGTTCGATATTATTTGAGGAACAGCTAGAAATGATGATTTTGCATAGATGACAAGAAAGTGATTATGTTAGATATTTGTTCCTAGATATACACCAAGAAATGTTTTCCCTTATGGGTATAGCAACTCTTTTTCAGGAAAAACAACCATCAGTCATTCAAGGCAGAAGAAATTTTGGTCATATAGTGGTACATGTACTGATAAAGTTTGTTTGCAACTTAAATTTGAGAAACTGACCTGGCAGGAAGCATTGAAAAGTTGTCAAGATAAAGGGATGGAACTTATTACGGATGATAATTTTAAAGATGCAGAAAACATTATAGAGAAATTGACCAGTGTACAACTATGCAATGTGCGTCGAACCCTTTGGTTCTGGTGTATTTCAACCAGAAATGGCAGTAAGTTATTGATTATATTTTTTGGTGTGTTTAATTCGATTCTC
>JAERRQ010000226.1 GCA_016735355.1 Desulfobacterales bacterium
GAGGCCCCACAACAGGAAGGAAGCTGGCTGTAGCCCACAAACCACTATCGGCTTAAAGTGAGAGAAGGATGAAAAAGATGGCTTTGGGTTGGTTACTGGTTGGGTTAAATTTTTTAAATCTGTATGATTGTGTGCCGAGCACGGCATATGTTCTTAAAAGTGAGTCAAACGTATCATGTAGGAAATCGTTTGACAAGGGGGACGTTTGGACGTTCCACACATTTACAGTTTACATTTTTTTATGCCAATGCGATATAAATGTCATGCCACGTAAATCAGGAAATCGTGTTGCCGCCCGGAATTTGCTGTGTTTCCGGGCAGTCAGAGAATTTGGCATTAGGATGGCACAGCTTTCAGGGAAATTGAACATTTCATTATCCGGTATAAGTCAGTCCGTGGCACACGGTGAAAAGATAGTAGAGGTCTGTAAATATAAGCTTTTGAAGTAAAAAGTATAAATGTGTGGAACGTCCTCAAACACTCACCCAGAAAAATAAATTGATAAGGAAAACAAATGGCTAAGTGTCCAATATGCAATTCAAGAAAAGGAAAAAGGCGGTGCTTAATCACCGGTGGTCTCGTTTGTAGCTTGTGCTGTGGCAATACAAGAAAAGCTGAGACATGTTCGGAATGTGGTTTCTATAAGAAACCAAAAAGAAAATATAATGAAGTTCCCTCATATTCTGTATCCGAAATGGGTGGCAATATGGAACTTGAATCATATGGAAACATAGTGGAAGGTGCTTTATGCTCATATGATATAGAAAATGGAAATAAACTAAACGACAGTGATGCAATAAGAATCATTGAATTGCTAATTGATATATATCACTTTAAAGATCAGCAAATAGATACAGACAGCCAGATAATTGTAAATGGAGTTACTTACGTTGAAGATGCCATGATAAGTGACTTGAAAGATGTAAACAATGAAACAATCGTAAAAATTTTGGGAGTAATTCGATTTGTTGCTAAACGAAGAACTAAGATTGGAAGAGAGTATATGAAGATAATCCATCAATATGTTGGGCCGCGCATTGATGATCTCCGTATTGTATAGCAATGAATAGTGCTATCGGGATAGAACTCCCCATCGCTGACTCTCCCCGGTGGGTAGCCCAAAAAAGCTTCCCCTTCAGGCTCTCCAATAACGTAGTGAAATTATTTATATGACAATCTATATGCATAGCAAGTTTTTTTTAAATGCTTAATGCTTTTTGATGGAATCTCTCTGGATTAAAAAGCATCCTCTATTGACACCCCTATTTCCATGCATTAAAATCGCCTGCATAATGACTTCAGATTTTTTAAATATAATAGTAAATAATAAACAGGAAGAGATTAAAAGCATTAAAAAAATTATCCCTGAAAGCAAAATCCGTATTAAAGCCTTTGCACCCAGGGAAAAACGCAGTTTTTTTAATAATCTTGCTCAGCCCGGACCAACAGGCATAAATATTATTGCTGAAATTAAACGGGCATCTCCTTCCAAAGGGCTTATTGCCCCTGATCTTAATCCTGTTGAACTGGCTAAAGAATATGAACAGGGAGGAGCGGCAGCTATCTCTGTTCTAACGGAAAAAAATTATTTTAAGGGAAGTATTGATGATTTAAGCAAAGCCAGGGAATCAACAGGTTTGCCTGTGTTGCGCAAAGATTTTATTATATCTTCTTATCAGATCTTTGAATTAGCCGCTATTGGAGCGGATGCGGTTCTTCTTATCGTGCGCATCTTATCCGGAGAACAACTTAAGGATTATTTAAACCTGTGCGAAGAACTTGGTCTGGATGCGCTTGTGGAAATCCATTCGGAAGAAGATCTTGAGAATGCTTCTGCTTCCGGCGCTCGGCTCATAGGAATAAACAACAGAAATCTTAGCTCTTTTAAAACTGATTTGTCAATTGCTGTCCGCCTGGTATCAATGCTTGATCCCGGTCAGATACCGATTGCTGCAAGTGGAATAAAAGATAGAATAGATATTGAAAAAAATTTAAAGGCAGGAATTAACAATTTTTTGATCGGAGAGAGCCTGGTAAGGGCAAAAAAACCTTCCGATTTTATTAAGTCATTATTAGGCACAAATGACTATCGAGAATAAAAAACATCCCAGGATCAAGGTCTGCGGTCTGACTGATGTTAAAGAGGCCGTTGAAACAGCATCATTGGGAGCAGATGCCATAGGTTTCGTATTTTTTAACAAAAGCCCGAGAAATCTATCTTTACATCAGGCCAAAGAAATATCTTCCGCGTTGCCTGATGATATTGCCACCGTTGGCGTATTTGTTAATGAATCTTAT
>JAERRQ010000256.1 GCA_016735355.1 Desulfobacterales bacterium
TCGGATTTGGCGCAATCTATTTTTTCATCATCATTGATAAAATGACGGCTTCCCACAAGAACACGCTCATTTCCAACATATGCCGATACTCCGTGGGCCACTATAAAATCGACCTGACCGGTTGAAGGAAGATCAAGCTTTCGCATTGAGGCAGCCCTTACAACGGCATTTGCCACCGGATGTGTATAATGTTCTTCCGCGCATGCAGCAAGGGCTAAAAGTTCATCGGGAGTCTTTTCTCCAAAGGAAACAAGATCAACAACTTCCAAAATACCTTTGGTTAATGTGCCTGTTTTATCAAAAACAAGAGTATCAACCCGCGCCAGAGAATCCATTGCCTCTGAACCTTTGAGAAGAACGCCTTCCCTGGCTGCTGTATACATAGCTACTTTGACCGCCACAGGAGTGGCAAGCTTTATTGCGCATGAATAATCTACTGCAAGAACCGATGCCGCCTGGTTAATGTCCCCGGTCAAGAGATACAATCCTATTCCCAGGCCAAAAGTTATGGGAACCAGCTTGTCCGCAAGTTTATTGCTATCCGTCTGGGATTTAGACTTATAACGGAGTGAATTTTCAAGAAAACGGCTGATTCTTGCCATACCGGTTTCAGATCCCACCTGCAAAGCCTCAATCTTCACACGGCCTTCCTCAAGCACCGATCCCGACAATATTTCATCACCTTTTTTGATATGAACAGGAACCGACTCACCTGTGATGGAACTTAAATTTGCCAGCGCATCTCCTTCGATTACCCTGCCGTCCACAGGCACAAGCTCTCCTGTCCCGCAGATTACCATATCTCCTATGACAAGCTGCCCAGGTTCTATTTTGACCTCCGCGCCTTCTTTTTCTACCCATACATACTCAATCTGGGGGCTGAGAAGGCGGGTCAAAAGGTCCGTTGTTTTCTGCTCGGAAAGCTGCTCCATGTAACTGCACAGCACCAGCATTGCAACAACGGAATTAGCAGTGACAAAATCTTTGCGTAAAAGTGAAAACCCAACGGCCGAAGCATCAAGCGCTTCCACTTTAATCCCTTCAGTAATAAGCTTGTCCATACCTTCCAGCAGGATTGGAAGGGATAAGATCCAGCTTGCCGGGGCTCTAAAAATTTTGGGAATATACGGAGTTAAAAGAGCTGCCGCCGCCCTGGATACAACATTTGCAAGATCTGTCGATTGTTCACGCGAGGATTCAGGCTGATATACCTCTTCAGGAATATTTTCTATAAACGACAAAATCTTTTTTTTGGTAGCCGGATTACCGTCATAGGAAACAATTATGCAGGCCGCGCGGGTATTAATGCGAACATGCAGAACACCTGCAATGCTGCCGATAACAGCCTCAAAATATACGGAATCAAGTGCGGGGTCATACAGGGCCGCACAATAAACTCTTATTCTGCGGGAAAGTTCATGAATAATACGAGCATTCTCGTTTACTGCCGGATTGCTTCCCATAATAAATTTTTTATTTAGAGCCTATTTAGCTTTGATATTGTTATTGGCTTTAGGCTGATAAAGCATATGATGCCACAGCGAAAACCCGATAAGCGCTGCTCCTGACCAGATATGCAAAGCCTTGGTTCCCTTTCCCTGCATAAACCCTGTTGCCGTCAGTACGCCAATAGATACGGTCATTCCCACCTTTGCATACTTTTTTTTATCTTCCAGGGTAATGTTTTTATTTTCAATAGTTTTTTTCTTCATCTTTGTTTTTCTTTTTTCTCATTTTATTTTCCCTAAAGGATCACTACGTTAATTCTGTTGGCCATGCCTCCCCCCAAGAAAAGACGGGCGCCTTCAACACCAACCAGCATCTTTCCACCGCTCCGGTTTTGAACAATCTTGATTTTAGAGCCCACATTAAGTCCCATGCTGACCAGCCTGTTACGAAAATTTTTCCCGCCTCTTAACGAGCTTATCCTGACACTTTCACCTTCATTAGCCAGGCGAAGTGAAAAGGAACCATCATTACTATTTCGGTTTTTTACCATTAATCCTGACTCATTTCTGCTTTGGCGTCTTGAATTTGTTCCTTTATTTCTTCAACCCCCCCTTGAAGAAAATTCCAGGCTTTAAGCACGCCTTTTATAAGGCTTTGCTGCACAGAAGGATTAGCTGCCACAAGGGTTATTCCCGCCGCTACTATAAAACCTTTTAGATATGATGGATTTGAAAAATCAAACCAGTTTGAAGAAATGGTATCGGGAGCCTGCGGCGACGCGTAAACCCTGGTTTGATCAGCAACTTGCTGTTGATAGAATTGAGGTTCCGGAGACTGTTCCTGGTAATATATCCGCTCATTGATACTCTGCGGTTGTGGTTGCTGTGGAGGGTTGATTCCCTGGTAATTATCTTGCATAATATATTACTCCTT
>JAERRQ010000319.1 GCA_016735355.1 Desulfobacterales bacterium
AGGAGCGTTAAAAAAGCTGTCTTTACTGTCAGTTCATTTGCCCATCTATAGTCCCTGTTATGAAAAACCTTAAAATATCGTTCTTCCATGAATCTGCACAAAGGAGCCATTTCTCCTTTTTTATACACCAGTTTCGCGGCATCCCTGCCATCGTCCCTGTCTTCCGGTTCCGGCAGAAGCATTTTTTGGATCCGTTCCACATAAAGGCTGTTCATAACCAGGTTGGGAACTTTCAGGATCACCTCCAAATCTTCCGAATCGCCTGCAATGGTCAATACTCCAAAATAGTAGAGAAAAGAGGCCAGAAATGTATTGCCTTTAGATTTGTCCGTCAGCATTTCCTTAACGCCGAAACGATCTTCAATGTCTGAGATAACAACCTCTCGGTCTTTTTGCACCAGATTCATTAGAAGATCTCTTCCCCTGGGGATTTGGGCAATATACTCCAGCTTTGATTCATCCATGGCAAGGTTTGAATCCAGCATTTTTCTTGGATAGCTGCATCTTTTTTCAAAATGCTCAACAAAATATAAGCAAAGGGTCGGATTATAAATATGTTCATCTGTTGCATGGGAAAAAGTATAGCCGTTGTAATAAGTCTGCATCAAATTAACAGCTTCCTGAATTTTTTCCTTTTCAAAACTGCATTTATCAACAATTTCTTTAAGCACATTCTCAATTTCATTCCGCTTAAACCCGCACAAATCGTTAAATTCAGGTTCAAAATAAATATTCTTTGCAATATTATACCCGCTTGTAATATCGCTCATAACAACAGGTGAAACACCTGTTATAAAGACGCGGTCAAACATGGAACCGGAAGTTGAGGCTTTTACAGCCTTGAAAAAAGTTCTTAAGGGGCCTTCATCATGCACAATGGCTTCATATCTTTTTCCGGCGCTCTGCACTCCCATCATTACTGTATTAGCAAAATTGTCATATTCATCTATGAGCAGATAAACCGGGTATGGGGTTAAGCGGACAGAACTTGCCAGGGACTTTAAAGAGTATATAGCATCATCAAAATTGACTTTTATTTGAGGCAGTTCATATCCTTTATACTTATAAAAAGCATAAAAATCTTCAATACAACCATTAATGTGATTAAACAGCGCCTTTTTCACATTTTCAGCGCTTCCGGTAGGATCAACGCAGGAAAAGTCAAATTTCAGAATAAAATATGAATTACGCAGTTCTGTGGGATTTTTCCCAATTTTAAGCCCGCCGAAAATCGTTTCAAATTCATCTTTTTTTGCTACATCATAATAATTTTCCAGCATTGAAAGAACAAGGCTCTTTCCAAAACGCCTGGGCCGGATAAAGAGTTGGGATTTTGTATTCTCAATCAATGGGATTTTGTCTGTTCTGTCACAATAAAAATACCCTTCTGTGATAAGGCCTTTAAAGTCAGCTATACCGTATGGAAATTTCATTGTTATACCCCGGACGGTTACAAATTGCGTTTTTTTGGCGAGCAATGAGCATCAAGAGCAAGGCGACCAACCTTCATCAGCATTGATCAATTCGCTTTCAACCTCGGCCACATATTGTTCTTTATGGATTGCATTTAAATATTATCTCATTTTTATTATTTTAAATTCAAGCATTATTACCAAAACTCACTAAAAAAAGCGAACTTGTCAAATGGGTGCAAATGGGGTCTACCGTTAACCCATGCCCCATGAAATATAACCGTAGTCCAGGTTTTCCGAAGCTTCCGGATTCATGATTTTGCAGGAATGACGGCCACTTCTACGTTCGATTATGACGAAAAATCATTGGGATTTCGTTTGCGTGTCTTTGAAAAAGATGAAGGAATCATTATCGATTTTGTAAAATTACCCTTACAAAACTACATTGGTGATAAGGACTCGCCCAGGTAAGCGTAGACAAGTTGGCAACTCTTGTTAGGTGTTGATTCATTCGTTACGTCATTCCGGAAGAAGAAAAGGGTCAAGAAAAGGGGTCAAATCTTCATTTGACTCTTAAGTAATTTTGTTATATAAAAAAATATGTCACGACCACTAAGAATAGAATATCCTGGAGCATGGTATCATATCATGAACCGAGGAAGACGATCTGAATCTATTTTCCTAAAGAAACAGGAT
>JAERRQ010000026.1 GCA_016735355.1 Desulfobacterales bacterium
AATATGAAAGAGGGGTTGTTTGCCCTCCCACAAATATGATAGTAAAAATTTACTCTGTCTGTGATGTAAGTCTTGACTATTTACTCCGGGATGAAGCTAATGCGGCCATTAATAAAATCAAAAGCCAAAAACTTTTAAAACATATTGAAGAAATTGAGAAATTACCGGAAAAAGATTAACTCATTCTAACAAATTTATTGGATGCTTATATAAAGAAACATAAATTTGAACAGTTAGCGCAAAGCTGACAAATTTTTACTGTAAATTAAGGAGCAAATATCATGCAAGCCGAAAACATAAAACAGGAAGCACACCGTCTTTTAGAAAAATTGCCTGACAAAGCTACATGGGATGATTTGATGTACCAAATCTATGTGCGTCAGACAATTGAAGCAGGTATAAAAGACAGTAATGAAGGACGGACGGTTGATGTTAAAGAAGTGCGCAAAAGATTTGGGCTTACAAAATGAGAGTTCACTGGACAGAAAACGCCATCGGACATCTTGTCAATATTTATGAATATATTGCGATCAATTCTCCCACCTATGGCAGACGTATGGTTGACAGGATTACCCGGCGTTCAGAGCAAATTGCAGAACAGCCGCTCTCTGGAAGAAAAGTGCCGGAATATGATGCCGAAGACATCCGGGAGCTGATAGAAAAGCCCTACCGGATTATTTACCAAATAAAGCCAAATCAAATCGATGTTTTGGCGGTTATTCACGGGGCAAGGCTATTTGCCGGATAAATTTTAAAAGCGGTAGCCGCTTGTCTATTCAAATGCTCTGCCTGTCATGCTGCCGACATCTTTTTAAACTGAAGTTTCACCAAAATCAAAGCATAATTATCATGCAACCATGCGTAGCAGCACATCAATAAAGTATTTTTTCAAGGATTTGGGGACGTCCATTGGAATATTATTTAATTTGTTCCGACAATTTTAATCCGGCTTCTACGGCTGATTTTCGCCCTCGCATAGCTGATTGGCTTATAGTAGGCTGAGCTAAATTGAGTTTTTTGGCCAGTTCTACGGTCGTCATCCCTAATTCCCGCGTCCCCCAATAACAAAGTAAATCCCTTGCTTTAACGGTCTGCTTGTATTTACCACGAGCTAAAACATCTCCCGGCCTAATGTTCAGCAAAAGAGCCACCTGATTAACCAGCCAGTCAAAATTATATCCTTTGGTTTTAATCTTGTACTTGCGTTTAAAATTCTCCCGAGATTCTTTTAATACCTTTTCGACAAAATCTCCATCACCCAGGATACGCTCATCACCCTTTAGGCGAGCAGCATTCTTTCGTAATAATTTAACGGCTGACCAACCACCAGCGCTACGAATCAAAGCACCTCCTGTCAAATCAGGTCTTCGTCCATCAGCAATGCCCTTTTTGATATGCTCACGGTAACGCCGCCGGGCAATTGAAACTTTGCTGCCATAAAACTTAAGGCTGTAATTCGTATCCTGCCAGTCATGCTTGTTTTTGCCTATCAGCGCACTATGACCGCAATAAGGGTACTTATCCAATTTCTTTAAATCTGATACGAGTTTCGCTCTAAGGGGATTCAGGTGAATGTAGCGCACCAACTCTAATAAATATTGATTATCCTGACACAAAATTGATTTATAACGATTTTGGAATAGCTGACCATGTCGTCAGTGACTATGGTTAAAACTGACTGCATATCCGGTCAAAAGCCGCCGCATTACTGTGGCTATCGGCGCTACTCCGGTTCGTAACAACAAATGCAGGTGGTTAGGTATTAAAGCCCATGCAAAACAATGGGTTTTAGTTTTGATTAAAATAAGGCCAAGTCTTTTTAAAAAATTATTACGGTCGTTATCATTATAAAATATCTTTCTACGTTCGATCCCTCGTAGTATTATATGATGTAAAGCCCCGGGAATGTAAAGCCCCGGGGGGCGTCTATGCGAACTTTTCTTAGCATAAAAATTTTATAGCTTAATCTTACCCGGTTATCAATCAATCTTTCAAAGAGTCCCTTCTGTCCTATGGTACTATTTTTTATCAGCCTCGTACAATTAAAGATATCATTTCTGGTTCCCATGCTCCAGCATGGGAATGCATATCATAGGCCTGGTTCCCACGCCGGAGCATGGGAACCAGAGAAGAGCCAATATTTGTTTCTAACATGCCCCTGGCGTGGCACGCTTGTTGCTTTTAAAATTTGCAATAAACCTAAACCTGATCGTATCAAAAATAAAAACTCAAAAGCTCTATTTTCCAGGGGGAAAAATATTATGCCTGTTTATCTTTGGGAAGGTAAAGATAAAAGAAATGAAATCCAGAAAGGGGAGATGGAGGCTGCTAATGAAGACGCTATCCGGGCTAACCTGCACAGACTCAAGATAAAACCCTCAAAAATTAAACAAAAGCCAAAAGATCTTTTTGAAAATATTTCTTTTTTCCAACCGAGCGTCACAATCAAAGACGTTATCCTTTTTTGCAGGCAATTCTCCACAATGATAGATGCGGGGCTTCCAATAATTCAGTGTCTGGACATACTTTATGGTCAGCAGGAAAATGCCACGTTTAAAAAAATTCTGAAAAAAATAAAAGTAGCTGTAGAAGGTGGAGCCACACTTGCTGAAGCGTTAAAAAAATATCCAAAACAGTTCGATGATCTTTTTGTCAACATGATTGCCGCCGGTGAAGCAGGCGGTATCCTGGACATAATTCTTCAGCGCCTTTCCGCCTACATGGAAAAAGCCGCCAAACTCAAAGCCAAGGTAAAAGGCGCCATGATGTACCCTATTATAACAATGATAATAGCCGTAGTCGTTGTAGCGGTGATCATGGTATTTGTTATACCGGTTTTTCAGAGTATGTTCAACGATATGGGCGGATCGCTTCCGGCGCCGACTTTAATCGTTGTGGCGATGAGTGATTTTGTCAGGCATAATATTGGATATATAATCGGCGCAATTGTTATTTTCATATTTGCCTACAAAAGATTTTATAAAACCGAAAAAGGAAGGGCTATCCTTGATGACCTTTTTCTTAAATTGCCCATGTTCGGCATATTGATCAGGAAAGTAGCCGTAGCCAAATTTACACGTACAATGGGGACCATGCTATCAAGTGGAGTCTCTATTCTGGATGCTCTCGATATTGTGGCCAAAACAGCGGGCAACGTAACCGTTGAAAAGGCAATTTATAACGTCAAAGCAGGAATTTCACAAGGTCAGACCATGTCTGCTCCTCTGGCTGAAAGCGGAGTTTTTCCGGCTATGGTATGCCAGATGATTTCGGTTGGAGAATCAACAGGAGCTCTTGATTCCATGTTGACAAAAATAGCAGACTTTTATGATGAAGAAGTTGATCAGGCCGTAGAAAACCTGACTTCCATGATTGAGCCGTTTATGCTGGTTTTTCTAGGTGTCGTAATCGGAGGCCTGGTCATTGCCATGTATCTTCCTATCTTCACCATGGCATCGGCGGTCGCATAATTAATTGTGAATTGAGAATTCATAATTCACAATATGAATAGGCAATTGATAAAGTCAGAAAGCAGCCTTAACCATAAGCTTAAACTGCTTATGCTTATACGGCTGGTTTTCACCACGCTCCTGTTAGGGGCTACTATATGTCTACAAATTGAAAAAAACAGTTCGCTTGTAGATAAGCCTCTTTTGTTTCTTTACGGACTTACAGGAGGAATTTTTTTTCTCTCTTTCTGCTACACTCTTATCCTTTACCATATAAAACGGGAACTGCTGTTTGCATATTGGCAAATCATATTCGATACATTTATCATTACCTTGATAGTATATATTACCGGATGTTACTCAAGCAGTTTTGTGTTTTTCTATCTTGTTGTAATTATATATTCAAGTATGCTCCTTTTTAAACGGGGGAGTATGATAATGGCAGCTATGTGCAGTATTCAATATGGTGTTATGATAGACCTTGAATACTATGGCATACTGAAGCCCTTTATAATAGAAGAGACTCTTTTGGCCGCCAATCATGACTGGAGCCATGTTTTGTACAAGATAGTATTTACCATGGGAGCCTGTTTTGCAGTTGCCTACCTGAGCAGCATCCTCTCGGAACAGGCCAAAAATACTAAAAATCAACTTGTGGCCATGGAGGATCATGTCAAGAGGGTTGACAAAATGGCGGCAGTTGGAGAAATGGCGGCCGGTCTGGCGCACGAACTTAAAAACCCCCTCGCTTCTCTTACGGGCTCAATCCAGTTGCTAAGAGAGGATGCACAATTCAATTCATATCACGATAAACTTATACAGATATTTTTACGTGAAGCAGCCAGGTTAAACGATCTGGTCAATAATTTTCTTATGTATGCAAAACCTCCTTCCAGGGGACAGGCCAAAGCAACTGAAGTACGCAAGGAGCTGGCTGATACAATAAGACTTTTTGAAAAAGATAATCTTTGTAAAGAACGAATAAGGATTATAAACAACCTGAACGAAGATATATGGACTGAAATAGATCCTGTTCATCTTCGCCAGATACTTTTGAACCTGCTCTTGAATGCGGCTGAATCTATTGAGGATACCGGCATGATAAACATAAAAATATCCAACACCTCAGGTCATAATGTAGCTTTAGAGATTTTCGATACCGGTTGCGGTATGACCGCTGATACGATTCAATCTATCTTTGATCCATTCTTTACGACAAAGCAAAAAGGAACCGGCCTTGGCTTATCAATTGTTCATAATATACTTGAAGCCTATGGCAATCGTATAGATGTCAAAAGCACTATCAACAAAGGAACGACATTCATAGTGCATCTTAAAAAAATCGATCCGGAAAAAATCGATCCGCTCTTACTACAAATGGAATACTCCAAAGTATACACAGACTTACCCTCTTTGGCGCACGGTTGAGTTATTGTTAAAGATAACCTGGCAAAATAAAAAATCAATCGGTGTTTTTGGTTTAAGCTCCCGTTTGTTCGGCCCCCCACAGGAACATGGGCACAACTTAAAAACATAAAATCTGTCCTTGACATCGGGTACGGGGTACAATACAAAAAAGTTACAAAAATTAGTATGGGATTCCTTTCTCAGGCTGCCCTGAAGAGTCGATACATAAAAATAAATATATGTAACGCCCTTTCAGGGCTGATTAATCGAATGATTTTTTCATATTGCACCCCTCGGGTACGCTTTAATGGAAAAAATGAATCCAACTTCAAGTAAACAATGAAAAGAAATAAAAATTATAGGCAAAAACTTCCAATTAATAATTTCGGAATTACGGGAGAGAGATAATGGAGAAAGAGAGTAAAGTTCTATCTAATATAATAAAACTTGTACAGGAACTTACCTATTCTTCTGATGTGGCAGAAAAATTGCTCAAAATCGTATATAGCTGGCAGGATGAAACCAGTCAGGGAAAACCCTTTATTATTTTCTGGGATGATATTCTCCGACAAACGAAAGAGAAGCATGGTAAGGGAAAAATTTCACTTGGCAAGTTAACCGAGATTGAACAAATCATTATTAGAAATATGAGTGTAATGATAAAAAGGGAGTTCGAGTTTGACGAAGAGGAAAAATGTTTTGATTTAGCTGAGGTTGTTAAAGATAAGAAGGCCCAGTGTCTCAGCTATACGGTTCTGGTTTATCTCTTGGGCGTATCCCTGGGCTTTTCTGTTTTTCCTCTTGGCGTAACCGAAATAGTTATCGCTGATGAATTGCCGGTGGGAAGATTTCATTGTGCCTCTCTCTTTAAACTTGTTGATGGGCGTATGATGATGGTGGATCTGGCTGTGGGGCCTATTATCAGTCAGCCATTTAATTTGGAAGAAACTTTTATGCAAAAAGGAGAGTATTGGGAATTAATTGATGACCAGAATCCTTTGTTGATTAATAGAAGATTTACAATTACGGATCAAAAGGGTCTTATTTCCTTTATTTGTTTAAATAATGGGATGTTAGCTGATAATGAACAATCTATTCAATATTATAATCAGGCACTGAAATTAAAGCCAAGATATCCTGAAGCATTCAGTAATAAAGGGCTCGCCTATGAAAAATTGGGGCAGTTTGATGATGCTGTTGCATGCTATGACAAAGCCATTGAAATTAATCCCAAAGATGCAAGAACCTATTATAATCGTGGAAGCGTAAGAGCTCAACGAAAACAGTGGAATAAGGCTATAGATGATTATAATAAGGCAAGTTACTATCATAAGAAATTTCCTGAAGCTTATTTGAATATAGGCGCTATTTACGCTAACCTGGGGAACTATGAGGAAGCTATTTTTGAATATAACAAAGCCATTGAACTAAATCCGGATTACGCAAAAGCTTATTTTCACAGGGGAATGACCTTTATTTCTTTAAGATTATATGGGGAGGCAATAGCGGATTTGACACGAACAATAGAAATATCTCCGGATTTT
>JAERRQ010000373.1 GCA_016735355.1 Desulfobacterales bacterium
TTCTTCACGCAACAGGAATTCAGGTTCTCTTGCCAGCGCCGAAAATTCATTTAAAAAATTTTTACGGATATTTATGTCAAGCGAATCTGAAGGAGAGAAGAATTTTAAATAATAAGGGATACCGCCACATATTGAAAAAACTTTAGCTTTGTCTGTGAATGACCAGTGGGGATGAAATTGACCGGCTTCAAGATATGAAAAAGGTTTTAATAATATCTGGCCTGAACGGCGACCAAAAAGTGGACTCTTCTCCCCCAAAACCTTTTTTTCCATAAAACCCATGAAAGAACCGCAGAGAATCAGGAAAACTTTACATCCGCCACCCCAATCGTCATCAATAAATGATTGAAATACTGAAGTAAGCTCAGGGCAGGCCGCCACTGTCCATTGAAACTCATCCATAACCAGAACTATTTTTTCTCCAGCCGGAACCTGCTCCAGAACCATCGAAATTGCTTCCTGCCAATCAGCGGTCGATGCCTGTTTCAAAAGCGGCTGCTTCAGCACTGAAGCCCCGTTGCGTAAAAACTCCCTCAATTGCAGCTTGCCGGGAACCTGCTTGCCAAGAAAATACAATGCTTGTTTATCCCTGATAAAATGCTTGATCAATTCACTTTTGCCAACACGTCTCCTGCCGTAAACCGGCACGAAGGCGCTGCCTTGGCTGCGGTAGGCATTCTCAAGTGCCTTTAATTCCTTTTTTCTTCCGATGAATTCCATCTTCGCTCCAATTGTGCATGGGGTTTTTTGTTTACGAGTTCAGTAAACCATATATGGGCTTCTATTCATATTGTCAAGTCCAGACTTGTCAAGTTAATACTTGCCAAGTTTAAACTTGTAAAATAGGTTGATCCTATGCCTATTTTTTTTCTGTTTTTTGCAAAAGGATCTTTTTGGCCGGATCATCAAGGTCTGCAACCAGTTTTACCGAGTCACCTTTATCGTCATTAATTACGAATTATAGGGAAATAGACCATTATATAGTCATGTGTGACGACTATGTGGGGTTTGGGACGTCCCAAACATTAACATTTTTTACTTTAAAAGCTTATAGTTACAGGCCTCTACTATCTTTTCACCGCGTACCACGGCGGCTCTCTCCTCACCTATTCTGCTGTTGTTCTGAAGATGCTCATCACTTATCCATAGCAAGGGTAGATTTTTATTGACAGATCTATATTTTGAGCCATATATTACCCATTAAACGCTTTAAGGGGTAAAATATGGCTCAAAAAAATGCACAAAACAGTCTTCCGCCTGAACTTATCAATATTATTTCGCAATTGGGAGAACGTATCAGAATCGCCAGAAAGCGGCGTGCAATAACAATGAAAGAAATGTCTTCCAGAATGTTCGTTAACAGGAAAACACTTGGCAGGCTTGAAAAGGGAGACGCTGGTGTCTCCCTGGCTGTCTTTGCGTCAGCGCTCTGGACGCTTGGTCTTCATAAGGATCTCATGGAGGTAGCACTGCCCGAGCGGGATAGCGTGGGTGTTTTTCATGAACGCAAGAAGCTGCCTACACGTGTTCGGGCTTCCAAGAGTTTTGACGAGCTGGATTTCTAACCATGCCTGAAGAAAAGATTACGGTTTTTATTTATCTGCCTGGCGAGACGGTCGCGGTGCCTGCCGGTATTTTTACCCACGACATGGATTCGGGTATTGGCCTCTTTGACTATGGTCGCCGGTACGTCGAACGGCATAATGCTCTTCCTGTGGATCCGGTTGCTTTACCCATGGGCATGCGTCCTCGCGAGGTAACCGGCAATGAGGGACTGTACGGTGCTTTTCGTGATGCAGCTCCTGATTATTGGGGAAGACTTGTTATCGCGGCGGATGCCAACGTTCCCCCGGAGGCCCTTTCAGAGATTGAATTCCTGATAGCGGCCAATGCCACGCGGGTCGGAAACCTTGACTTTCGTTTGTCCCCCGAAAATCACGAGCCTGAACTTGTTCCGCCCCATTTTAACCAGCTTGCACGAATTATTGAAGCTGCCGAAAAATTGCAGGCGGGTGAAAAAATTGAAAAGCAACTTTTGCAGATTCTCCGTCAAGGGAGCAGCATGGGCGGCGCTCGCCCTAAATGCACTGTGGAGTGTGAAGACTCGTTGTGGATAGCCAAGTTCCAGGCAAAAGGGGATACCTTGAATATGCCCCGCCTTGAATACGCAACTATGACCCTTGCCCGGCGTTGCGGAATCAGGATTCCTGAAGTACGCATAGTCACGGTAGGGCAAAATGATGTTTTTCTGACTCGTCGATTCGACAGGGAAAAGGAGGGAAGCGGATGGCTCAGGTATGGGTTTCTGAGTGCACTATCACTCATGCAATGGGATGAACGCGACAGACTGCGCTGGGATTACCCTGCCATAGCAGATATAATGCGCCGTTACATGACGGCCGTTGATATTGGAGAACTTTACCGCCGTATGATTTTTAATATTCTTGTACATAATACGGACGATCACCCCAGAAATCATGGAGTTGTAAGCAACGGCAAAAAAATGTCGCTTTCGCCTGCTTACGACATTGTGCCAACACCGGTACTATCCGGTGTTGGCACTGATGATTTCCGTCTTGCCATGTCGGTTGGAGAGCGAGGAAGAGAAGCTACCCTTGGAAATGCATTAAGCCGTTCTGCTCGATTCGGTCTTTCAGATAAAAATGCACAGGTTATTGTAGCACAACTTCTCGAAATTACCGGCACATGGCGTAAACACTATAAAGAATGCGGCATTTCCGATTATGAAGTGGATCTTTTGTCGCCATCATTTACCCTCTGTGATAGCGTTTTAAAATAAAAGGAGGCTAAGGGCTCGCACAG
>JAERRQ010000340.1 GCA_016735355.1 Desulfobacterales bacterium
TGCTCCGCTGCATATTCTGATTCAGGAAAATCTCCTTTTTTATAATTCAGATATGCAAAGCACTCTTGCAGATGCATGGGAACAGGATAATAAATTTCTGTTCCTATGCCTGCTTCCTGCAGGCATTGCCGCAATTCGTCTCTTTTCTTTTTAAGGCTTACAACAAACTGATTGTATATATGCCGTGTTTCCTTTTCAAACGGCAGTTTAATCATGCTGCCTAAGTCAGCTTCCGCAAAAAGTTCCCTGTATCTGTTTGCATTTCTCTGCCTGGCGGCAGTCCATTGATCCAGATGTTTGAGTTTTATCGATATTACCGCAGCCTGAATTGCATCAAGCCTAAAGTTTCCTCCGATCATTTTATGATAATATTTAGGATCGGAACCGTGCCCCCTGAGTGTGCATAGTTTATGATGCAATTTTTCAGAATTTGTGGTTACCATCCCCCCGTCTCCAAAAGCGCCAAGATTCTTGGAAGGAAAAAAAGAAAAGCATCCCATGTCACCGATAGACCCGGCACGGGTCCCTTTATACTCAGCACCTATAGCTTGGGCAGCATCTTCAATAATTACAAGATTATATTTTTTGCTGATTTGCAAAATCTCATCCATTTCAGCGCACTGTCCATAAAGATGAACAGGGATTATAGCTTTTAAAGAGTCTATCTCAAAATTATTAAGCGCAGATATAGTTTTTTCGATGCTTTCCGGAGAAATATTATATGTATCCGAATCGATATCGGCGAATAAAACCCTTGCTCCTGTTCGAGCTATTGAACCGGCTGTTGCAAAAAAGGTATAAGGTGTTGTAATAACACTATCTCCTTGTTTTATATCAGCAGCCATAAGCGAAATCAGCAGTGCATCACTGCCGGAGGAGACACCTGTTGCAAACCCGGCCCGGCAATAAACTGCTATATTTTCTTCAAGAGACTTAACATGAGGTCCAAGTATAAAATACTGACTTTCAATTAATTCGTGTAAAGATTCAAGGATTTCATCCTTGATGGTTTGATACTGATTTTTTAAATCAAGCAGCGGCACTTTCATATCTGTTTTATTATCCGATCTCCACCTGAATGACACAAAGCGGACTTGAGTTATTGTTTAGTATTTTTACAGTATTTTTATCGGAAAGCGTAAAAGATTCACCCTTTTTACAGATTGGGTTACAGGTTTGGCTGTTACTGCCATAAGATATTACCATGCAGCCTTTAATTACAGTAAAATTTGTTATGCCTGAATTAACAAATTCCACACTTTTTTCAGGATAAACAAGAAGCCTCTTTACACTATACCCCTTTTTCTGTTCCAGACTGGTTACTATGCCCCATGGCTGATGGACAAATTTATGCCGATGGTATTCCCGACGTTCTTTTTCTTTAAGTTTTGTTACAATATCTTTGACTTCACGACTGTTATCAAGATTAGATACAAATACAGAATCCGGTGTTTCGATTACAGCAATATTTTCAAGATCACTGACAGCAACAAGCCTTTCGTGACCCTTGATAAAACATCTTTTAATATTACGTGCGATCACATCGCCGTCTATCACATTATTATTATGGTCTTTTTCAAGGAAGTCATAAAGTGATTTCCACGACCCTATATCGCTCCATCCGAAATCCGAAGGCAGGACAACGCCTTTGTCTGTCTTTTCCATAATGGCATAATCTATTGAAATATTTTCCAATCGCTCATAATCTGTTTTGGTAACCGGCTTATTGTTATGGAATATTTCTTCCATTGTTCGTAAAAGAGCAGGTTTATGAGTTTTGAATTCTTCAATAAGGATAGATGCTTTAAAGGCAAACATACCGCTGTTCCAAAAAAAATTACCTGCTTTTAAATATTTTTCGGCGGTTATCTTGTCCGGTTTTTCAACAAACCGTTTTATTTGCCGGGAGTCATCATGGAAAATATGCGATTCTGATCCTTCGATATATCCATACCCTGTTTCCGGATAATGGGGAGTTATTCCGAAGGTCACAATATAACCTTCTTCAGCCAGTTGTATGGCTGATTTAATCTTGTTATGAAACTCGTTTACATCTTTGATAACATGATCGGCCGGAAAAATCAGCAAAACAGCGTCATCTTCTGTTGCCAAAACATCAAACGCAGCCAGCAAAATCGCAGGCGCCGTGTTTCTTCCGCAAGGTTCCGAAATAACTTTTCCATCAGACTTTATACCTGTTTCATCCATCTGTCTTGCAATTTCATAATCATGCTCCCTGCCGCAGACTATCTTTACCTTTTCCTTCTTCAATACAGGTAAGAGCCTTTTTATTGTGCTTTGAACCAGGGAATCTTCGCCGATGAATTTAACCAGCTGCTTGGGGTAAAGCTCTCTGGATACCGGCCATAAACGTGTTCCCGTACCGCCTGCCAGCAGAATGGCATAAGTGTTTAACCCTTCGGAATTACAAACCGGCATTATGATATCTCCTTTTTTGATTATTCCCCCGGTAACCATTTTTTTTCGGAACTAATATTGCCGGGCTGCATACTGTTTTAACAGAATCATATCCTGTCAGCAGATTAACCTCCCTGGTTAATGCTTTGCAGGCTTTTAATCTTAACTGATCGGAGATGGAAAAAATGGTATCGGTTTTTTTATCATCAAAAAGATGGATGAAACCATTGCATGGGCCGGGATATCTTTTAAAAATGTCCCTAAGTTTGACAAGAAGACTTTTTTCAGTCCCTTCGAGCTGCAAATTAAAATGAATGCTTGCTGTCCATGTTTCCTCGGCCTTCTCCATCGGTATAATTGTGTCAGCAAGAATTTTTATGCTGTTTTCATCCTTTTCTAGCTGCCCCTGAATCAGGACTGGCGCATCAATAACTAAAAGATCGCATGCTTTTAAATAAACTGATGAGAAGACGGTTGTTTCAATTGAACCGAGCATATCTTCCGTTGCTATAAATGCCATCAAGTCGCCTTTTTTTGTTTTTATCGTTTTGATTTTAGATATTATTCCGCCTATCCTGACAGCAGAACCTTCTTTTTTTTCCTTAATCGAAACCGTATCTGCATCTGTAAATTTGTCTATAATTTCCTGGTATTTGGATAAAGGATGGCCTGATATATAAAAACCTAAAGCTTCTTTTTCAAGCGTTAAAAGCTGTTTCTCGTCCCATTCTTCTATTTTTGGAAGTTTGGGCCGGTTAATGGCCTTGCCCGCCTGGTCACCCATATCAAACAGGCTCATCTGGCGATCGGCTTTTTCTTTTTGTACTCGCTGACCGTACTCAATAGCATCTTCCAGGGCAGCAGTCATGCTACTGCGGAAATCTCCCGTGGAATCAAAAGTTCCGCAGTTAATAAGACTTTCCAAAACCCTTTTGTTAACCTTTTTTAAGGTAACCCGTTCACATAAATCAAAAATTGAGGTAAATGGTCCTTGTTCGCGTGTTTTACAAATGGATTCGATTGCTCCTTCGCCAACATTTTTTACTGCTACAAGTCCAAACCGAATTTTACCATCTTTTATTATAAAGTCACGATTGCTTTCATTAACATCCGGCGGTAGCACTTCAATTCCCTGACTACGGCATTCATCAATATATTTTACAACATGAACAATATTGTGCATTTCGCTGGTAAGTATGGCCGCCATCAGTTCCACTGGATAGTGAGCTTTCAAAAAGGCGGTCTGAAATGCGATTAGAGCGTAAGCTGCGCTATGGGATTTATTAAACCCGTAGCCACCGAATTTTTGAATTAAATCAAAAAGCATGCCGGCCTTGCCGGGATCTATACCATTGTTCTCTGCCCCTTTCAGAAAGCGGTCTCTATGCTTGGCCAGAATTTCAGGAATTTTTTTCCCCATGGCTTTTCTGAGATCATCAGCCTCGGACATGGAATAATCAGCCAAAACGCTGGCAATTTTCATGACCTGTTCCTGATAGACTATTACCCCATAGGTCTCTTTAAGAATCGGCTCCAGTTGTGGAAGAAGATATTCCACAGATTTTCTGCCGTGTTTTCTTTCCACAAAATCATCCACCATGCCGCTTTCAAGAGGACCCGGCCGATAAAGAGCGACAAGCGCGATAATATCCTCAAAACACTCAGGGCTTAGTCTAACAAGAAGATCTCTCATGCCTGAGCTTTCCAGTTGAAAGACTCCTTTGGTCTCACCGGATGAGAGCAGACGATATGTATCCTGATCTTCAAGATCAAGATTCAAGGTATCAGGAGCTGTTTTTCCCTGTTGCTCAATCAAGGAAATCGTAGCGGCAATTACGGTGAGGTTTCTAAGTCCTAAAAAATCGAATTTAACAAGCCCGATTTTTTCAACATATTTCATACTAAACTGGGTTACGACCTCACCTTTTTTTCCCTTGTAAAGCGGAAGGTACTCAACCAGCGGCTGGTCTGCTATAACAACTCCTGCTGCATGGGTTGAGGCATGTCTTGTCAGCCCTTCAAGTACGCGGCAGATCTTTATGAGATCGTTGATTTCAGATTTACTTTCGGCGAGTGCTGCAATTTTAGGTTCCTGTTCCAGCGCATCGTTCAAACTTATACCAAGGACATCAGGAACCATTTTTGCAATCGAGTCGACTTCTCGCAATGGTATGTCAAGGGCACGCCCAACATCCCTGATTACGGCTCTGGTTTTCAGCTTACCAAAAGTAATGATTTGAGCTACATAGTCACCTCCGCCGTACTTTTCTATAACATATTGAAAAACTTTTTCCCGGCCGTTAATGCAAATATCAACATCTATATCCGGCATGCTTTTACGAGCCGGATTAAGAAACCGCTCGAATATAAGGCCGTATTCCAATGGGTCCAGGTCTGTAATCCCCATGGAATAGGCAACCAGGCTTCCTGCGGCTGACCCCCTCCCAGGTCCTATCGGAATATTATTATTTTTGGCATAATTTATAAAATCGGCCACAATCAAAAAATATCCGGGGAAACCCATATCTTTTATGACGGAAATTTCATATTCAAGTCTTTTGTCATAAAATGTTTTGTCAAGATCAGGTTGTTTTTTTGAAATTATCTTCCAGCGCTGCTTATAGCCGTCTTTTACCTTTTCCTCAAAAATTTGATCTACAGTCTGTTCTGAAGAAGGGTCGAATTTTGGGAAATGGTATGTTTTAAAATCGAATTCTATATTATTACATCTGCTTGCAATTTCAACGGTATTTTCAATAGCGCCCGGAAAATCATTAAAAGAAGCAATCATCTCCTGTTGAGATTTAAAGTAAAGTTGATCCGTGCTGAACCGGAACCTGTCCTTATCATTTATTGTGTGCCCGGTCTGAATACAAAGCAGGATTTCATGGGCGCGTGAATCTTCCCGGTTGAGATAATGACAGTCATTTGTGGCGACCAATGGCAGGGAGAGCCTCCGGCTCATCTCTAAGAGAGTCCGGTTTACTCTATCCTGAAGCTCAATACCGTTGTCCTGTACTTCAAGATAAAAATTGTCTTCACCAAAGATTTTGCTGAAAAAATTAGCGACTTCGTCTGCCTTTTCTATTTGATTCTTCTTGATCAATCTGGGGATCTCGCCATGGAGACAAGCAGAGAGCCCGATAAGACCACCTATATACTTTTGCAAAACCTCCTTATCTATTCGGGGTTTATAGTAAAACCCTTTAAGCTGGGCTATGGAGGCAAGTTTGCACAGATTTCTATAACCTTCGTTATTTTTGGCAAGCAGAACCAGATGCGACAGCTCCTTACTGTCTTGCACGGTCTTGTCTGTCAGGGATCTTGGCGCAACATAACATTCACATCCTATAACAGGATTAATCCCTTGTTTTATTGCTTTTTCATAGAACTCAACAACTCCGAACATGGTCCCGTGGTCTGTTATCGCAACAGATTCCATTCCAAATTTTTTGGCGCGGCTTAACAAGGCATCAATGGTAATGGCGCCGTCCAGAAGACTGTATTGTGTATGAACATGAAGATGGACAAAGGGTGATATGTTTTCCGGCATATTTTTATCAATCCAGGCGATAGTTAGGAGCTTCTTTGGTAATAATGACATCATGGACATGACTTTCGCGCAAGCCGGCAGAACTTATCTTGATGAATCTTGCTTTTTCTCTTAATTCTTCAAGAGTTCGACAGCCGACATAACCCATACCTGCTTTTAATCCGCCTACAAGTTGTAAAATGTTTGCCGCAAGAGGCCCTGTGTATGGAACTCTACCGACTATACCCTCAGGTACAAGTTTGTCATTGTCGATTATATCACTTTGATAATACCTGTCCTTGCTCCCTTTTTGCATTGCTTCCAAAGAGCCCATACCTCTGTAAACTTTGTAGCTGCGGCCCTGGTAACGAACCATTTCCCCCGGGCTCTCATCCGTTCCTGCGAACAGGCCACCTATCATTACAGTATGGGCACCTGCTCCTATTGCCTTTGTGATATCTCCTGAATACTTTATTCCCCCATCTGCTATTAAGGGAATTCCTGTTTTGGAGGATATGGATCTGCAGTTCATGATTGCAGTTACCTGGGGCACACCTATACCTGCAACAATGCGGGTCGTGCAGATCGATCCCGGGCCTATACCTATTTTTATGCCATTGACACCGGCCTTAACCAGGTCTTCCGCACCTTTTGCAGTGCCGACATTTCCTGCAATCAATTCCATTTCCGGAAAAGAATCTTTTAATTTCATAACAGCATTGATAACATTTTTGGAATGACCGTGTGAAGTGTCGATTACAATAACATCGGCATTTGCGCGCAAAAGAGCTTCTGCCCGTTTTTCCATATCTTCACCCACACCTATGGCCGCACCTACGCGCAGCCTTCCCAAAGAGTCTTTGCATGCATTGGGATATTTTTTTATCTTTTCTATATCTTTAATTGTGATCATTCCTGTCAGGTGACCGTTTTTATCGGTTACAAGCAATTTTTCTATTTTATATTGATGAAGTATTTGCTTTGACTCATCAAGAGATATTCCCTCCGGAACTGTGATAAGATTATCTTTGGTCATAATTTCAAAGGCTTTTTTTGAAAAATCGGTTTCAAACCTCAAATCTCTGTTTGTAACAATTCCTACAAGCTGCGTACCCTTTATTACCGGTACTCCTGAAATTTTATAGCGCTTCATAATAGTCAAAATTTCACCAACTGTCTGGTCGGGATCAATAGTAACAGGATCAACAATCATGCCGCTTTCTGATTTTTTAACCTTATTAACCTCGTTGACCTGGCTTTTTATGCTCATGTTACGGTGTATAAAACCGACCCCCCCCTCACGCGATAGAGTAATGCAGGTCCGTGCTTCAGACACCGTATCCATTGCAGCGCTGACAACTGGTATGTTTAACGAAATATTATCGGTTAATCTTGTGCTTACATTAACATCTTTGGGAAGTAGGTCCGAATAATTCGGAATTAGTAAAACATCATCAAAAGAATAAGCTTCCTCAGGCGGAATTTTTAACATATTATACCTCATGGTGGATAAAGAATTTATTTTATCTTCGTCACTTATTGTTTGCATAAAATAATAATAAATGGTGAAATAGCAAAAGGAATAATCTTTAGCAAACAATTATTACAACCGTTTACGGTTGCCGGTTTACAGTTAACAGTTAACGGTTAACTGTTAACTGTTAACGGTTAAAAAACATAGCAAAACTCGAATTCTAAACTGGGAACCAAAAGCTTGCTTTTACAAGGCTCTGTGTAAAAGGTTCCCAAGTTTTGAATGGGAACCCAGATGGTGACGGATAATCGAAGCTTAATGATTGAAACATTTTAGCTATAAATTTCAAAATTTTTTGTTTTTTTCAACCGTGAACTGATAACTGTAAACGGTTACCAATTATTATAACCGTTTACAGTTAACGGTTATGTTTGAACGCATAACCCCTTAACTATTTGACCTGATATGCTTATTAAATTAAATACTGAAAATCCTCCGGATCGATTAATCAGAAAAGCTGCGGATATCTTGAAAAAAGGTGGTATTATTTCCTATCCTACAGATACATATTACGGGATAGGATGCGATATAATGAATAAAAAAGCAATAGGAAGGATATATCAGATAAAACAGCGCAATAAGAATAAACCCTTTAGTTTTATTTGTTCAGGACTCAAAAACATCAGCCGTTACGCAAAAGTCTCTAATTACGCATACAAAACAATGAAGCGTCTTTTGCCGGGCCCTTACACATTTATTCTTGAAGGTTCGAAAATGGTGCCGAAAATCATGCTGACCAAGCGTAAGACTGCAGGTATACGAGTTCCGGATAATAATATATGTATCGCCCTGATCAAGGAACTCGGCAATCCCATTATTTCCACAAGCGCGTCGCTGCCCGACAATACTATTTTGCACGATCCTTCACTGATTCAGGATTATTACGGTACAAGACTTGATTTAGTAATAGACGGCGGCCCTGTACCCGGACTGCCATCAAGTGTAGTTTCTTTGATAAACGATGTCCCGGAAGTTATAAGGAGTGGCTTGGGGGATGTTAATATTTTTGAATAATATTTTTGAATAATATTTTTCAAAGGTCTCTCATTATATCGGCTGCATAATAAAATCTGCGTATAAATATCTTTTTGAAACTCTGTTGAAAATATTATTAAGAGCAGATTCTGTAAGATATTGTAAAAAGGGAAGGCGTTTATCTTTTATATAAACGCTTTTTATTTTACCCTTTATTCCGCCCATTCGACCCGCCCACTCAATAGCATCCTCAAGATTGCCGAGCCGATCTACAAGGCCGAGTTTTCTTGCTTCTTCTCCCGAAAAAATCCTCCCATCCGCAATGGATTCAACTTTCCGCAGATCCATCTTTCTTCCCTCTGCTATTGCGCTGATAAATTGCCTGTGGATTTGATCAGATAAATCCTGAAGAATTTGTTTTTCTTTTTCAGTCATTTTACGCACAGGCGACCCGATGTCTTTGTAGCGGCCACTCTTTATTACTACAGGGATCAGCCCGATCTTCTGTAAAAGTTCCTGAAAATTTGTAAATCCCATTACAACTCCGATACTTCCGGTTATTGTTCCGGGATTAGCAATTATACCTTCTGTCCCTGCAGCTACATAATATCCACCTGATGCCGCCACAGCCCCCAG
>JAERRQ010000280.1 GCA_016735355.1 Desulfobacterales bacterium
AAAAATAACTTTACATTTTAAGCGTCGATGCATCCTGTCTGACTGCGTTACGAAAACGTAGGAATATCTTGATATTCCTACGTTTTGCGCGCCTTGCCAGCCAGGCGCCTCAACACTTAAAATTGCGAACTTATTTTTGCGCGAACCCTTAAGGAACGTGGACGAAATAACTTCCACAAGTAGGCGCAGCTTCAGGTGGAAAGCTATATCTCAGCGCTCATGATGTAATAAAACCGCTTGTGGTATAGTCGGAGAATGAACCGTCATCTTCGCGGATAATAATTAGACATTCCACCCTGTCTAAACTGTTGATGAGTTCAAGCCCTTTTTTCCTTCCCATTACCATAACGGCAGTTGCAAGTCCGTCTGCCAATATGCATTTATCCGCCAGGATCGAAACGCTTACCACTCCGTTGCTCACCGGGTATCCTGTTCTGGGGTCGATAACATGCGAATAGCGGATTCCCTTGATTTCAAAAAACTGCCGGTAATCACCGCTGGTCGCGAGTGCCCTGTTTATTAGAGATATTTTTTTGTAAACCTTTTCAAACCCGGCATTTTTTTCAGGGGTGTTTATGCCGATTTGCCACTTTTTATCATTTTTTTTAAATCCCGATGCGTAAACCTCCCCCCCGATCTCCACTATAAAATTAGAAATGCCATAATTTTTGATAACTTGCCCTATCTGATCTACAGCATAACCCTTTGCAATCGAAGCAAGATCTAGGGTAACTTGAACTTTATTTTTCACTATAAATTTTTTTTCTGAAACTTCTATTTTATTAAAACCTGTATTTGATAATGTTTTTTCTATATATTCCTGCTCAGGAACCGATCCTGTTATTGTTGAATCATCGAACCCCCAAAGATGCACAAGAGGTTTAACAGTGCCATCCCATGCTCCTCCAGTAATACGATAAATTTTTTCGGCAACTTTCATTACCTTAAGAAAGTCATCGGAAATATAAATTTTTTTCCCTGATGCCCTGGAGCGATTAAACCTGCTGATTTCACTTTCGCCAATATAAGTGGACATGCTCTGGTTGATCTCATCAAGACGTTGATTTATTTTATTTTTTAGTCTTGAAACATTATTGAATGATCTTGAAAAAACTTTTATATGGTAGCTTGTCCCCATTGTATTACCGGCAATAATTGTATAATCATTGCCGCTGCAACCATAGCACGAAAACAATATTAAAATAAAAACCAGCATAAAATGATACATATTTATTCTTCCCTGTTTATATTCTGGAATAAATTCATCGGTAGACCTATGAATTTATTTGCATATCAATTTAAAGTATCATACAAGTTTTATCAATATTTGTTATATCATGCTATAATATATTTCATTTAAAAAATCTATAATTGGCAAGAAAGGTCTTGGTAAAAAGAGATCTTTGAAAAATGGGAGGTAATATATGTATGGTCAATCAGTTGTAAATTCAAAAGATTTTGATAATGCACTAAAAGTGGGACGTCCGCCGAATGTGGTGAAACTGTTCCCCAACTCCAGGGCTCTTATAGTCAGCGGCAAATTTATAGACAGGGCGATGATCGTAAAAGGCAATGCGATGACAATAGCGGCGAACGCCAGAAGCCGCCTTGTTTTACAGGGAGCCTTGCAGGCTGCCCAGAGGGCCAATGCCGCTGTAATTATTGAAATAGCAAAGTCGGAAGGCGGGGCAAATGCATACTGTGCCGTAAACTACTGGAACATTGCAATGATGGCTGATGCGATCTGCAACCAGCTTGGTATTACAGTTCCTGTGGCCATACATGCTGATCACTATGGAATAAAGAGTGATGAAGATGTGCAAAAAGCAAGAACAGAGATTCCTTCAATGTTTGATGCAGGCATTACATCCATTGCCATAGATGCGTCTCATCAGCCTGATGACCTAAATCTGCTTTCAAATATTGCATTAAATCCAATGGTGCCGGAATGGGCGGGCCTTGAGACGGAAGTCGGTGAGATAAAAGGGAAGGCCGGGCTCTCAACTGTTGAAGAGGCTCTGTTTCTTATACAGGGTCTAAATGCTCATAATATTTTTCCGGACTGGATAGCATTAAATAATGGAACCACCCATGGAATCGAAGCGAGCTCGCAGGGTATCCAGATCGATTTAACAACCGAAATTCATAATGCTTTGGAAAAGTATAAAGTGTCAGGCGCTCAGCACGGCACCTCCGGGAACAGCTCGGAAAGACTGAAAAAAATTGTTTCTGTTACAAGAACCACCAAGGCCAATGTCGCAACAGCACTTCAGATGATTGCCTGGGGTCTGGAGGTCAATGACTACGGCAATGCTATACTCGATGATAACGGTAATTTTACCAAAGTTAAAGGGGAAGGACTAACTGGTGAACTCTGGTCCGAGATGGTCTCCTATGCTGATGCCAACGGTATTAAAGGCGGTAATTACAAAAAGCTGAATTTAGTCTTTGAAAATAAAATTATGGGACAGCCTGCTGAGATCAGATCAAGAATGGCCGGGAGGGTAGAGGATTTTGTTTATAACCTCCTTGTAAATGTTTTTAATGCCGCTGATACAGCCCCTCTCTGTATAGATACCATACTAAAAGCCGGCTCATTCGACCCCGGTACTCGGGTGAACAGAATTGAGTCTCCTGAAGAATGGACAGAGGAAAAGATCAAAAAGCGCGCTTCTTTAATCACAAGCAATAAAGGGCCGGATGGCGATTTTGACGATTAATCATGCCTGAGAAAACAAATTGTCATTTTTGCGGTTCATTACTTACAAAAAAATTTTACGACGGCCGGGATCGTCTTTTTTGTGAAAAATGTAATGAACCTATCTACGAAAACCCGCTGCCGGCCACATGCATTGTGCTGGTCGACGACAATGAAAGGTTGTTGCTGGTAAAGCGCAGCGTTGAGCCTAAAATCGGCCACTGGTGTCTGCCCGGCGGGTTTATTGAAATCGGAGAATCACCGGAAAAGGGTGCCTTGAGAGAACTTCAAGAGGAGACCGGCCTGTCAGGCCGGATTGAGACCCTCCTTGGCGTTACCGCCACCACCAGTTCGCATTATAGTTCCATCCTGATGGTGGGTTATCTGGTTAAAAAATATGCCGGAACTCCTGTGGCCGGTGACGATGCAATGGATGCGGCTTTTTTTGAGCATGACAAGCTGCCCGAGATTGCATTTGACAGTCACCGAAGTTTTGCCAGAATATATTACGCAGCTTATCGTTAATGCGAGACTTTTACAATTTCAGAATCATAAACTGGTATTTGAGCCTCAACTGCTTTTTTAAGCGCTGCAGCATGTATCTCGCCTGCTAAATGGACTGGACTTTTTGCGTATATTGGATCCCATCCGGCCGGGTCGGCAGTGCAGAAAAACTGTGCTTCAATGCCCATTCTTATTATTCCTTCTTCAACCTGCATATTCAGCACTCGCCGGATAGCATCCCAGGTTGCTCCGCAGGGAGCCCCTCTTTTTATGGTAATATCAACAAACTTACCATCACACACCTTAACCGTGAATTCTGGCGCTCCGAATTTTTCACCATAGGTTCCCAGGCAGACCTGCCTGGAAAGCCAGCATCAGGTGGGAGGTATAAAGACTCCCGGAAAGCGCATTTTTTTTCCGGGACTGACAACAGGAATATTTTTTTTCATACACATTTTTGCCAGATCGTAGGAAAGATCAAGATGTTTTAGATAATCGAGAACCAGATCCGCCTTTATGTCATCCGGCAGGTATCCGGAAGTGTCGTCAATGACCGGGGGAAGTTCTTCATCAATGGAGCAAGTTTCCAGCCTGAAAAGATTGTCACCATGTTGCCTTATACCTTTTATTTTGCTTTCTCCGCTCCCGTTTTGCTGAAAAATCAAAATATGCTGGGTCTTTGTGTTAGTATTTTTATGCATAAATATTTCCGTGTTTATAAATGTTGTCTCCGATTTTCTGTACAACGGAGCAATTTCTTAAAAAAATAAATATTATCAAAGAAAGCTTAAAGCTGTCAATTTTTTATTCATAATTGTATAGGGTAATCGCTTTTGATAAACTGCAGACAAGCAAAGCGGAATGGATGAAATTATTTTATCCATGTAGCGGTATAGGATAAAATCTACCATGCATAATCAAAATAAAGACATATATGAAAAATATGCCTAAAAACTTTAAACTGATTATAGAATATGACGGAACTTCCTATCACGGGTGGCAGCGGCAAAAGAGCTGCCGCACTATTCAGGGTGAAATTGAAAAGGCGTTGCTTCGAATGACCGGGGACCGGATTACTATTACAGGTTCCGGCAGGACAGATGCCGGTGTTCACGCTATGGGCCAGGTAGCCAATTTTTTTTGCGATAAAAATATTGAACCTAAAAATTTTCGAAAAGGTCTCGACAGCATTCTACCCAAGGATATAATAATCAAAGACTGTCTTATTGTTGATAGTAAATTTCATGCCAGGTATGATGTAACGAGTAAAATTTATAATTATAGAATCCTGAACAGTAAAATTCCTTCAGCTATTGATCGAAACTATTCCTGGTTTATACAAAAAAAACTTAATAAAACCGCCATGCAATCGGCGATCCTTCACATACTCGGACAGCATGATTTTAAAGCATTCGAAGGGGCAGGCAGTCCAAGGTCAAATAGCATAAGAACCGTTTTGCAGGCAAGTCTTGAAAAACAGGAAAATGGTTATCTGAAATTCAAAATAGAGGGCAACGGTTTTTTGAGATTCATGGTGCGAAATATTATGGGAACACTTGTGGAAGTGGGATTCGAAAAAATTACTCCTGGTGATTTTAAAAAAATACTTCTCTCAAAGGATCGTAATCTCGCAGGCGCAACCGCTCCGCCACATGGTCTGTTTTTGATGGAAGTGAAATATAGATTTCCACATAAGTAATTTCTGACTGGGCTTAGCTTTAACGTTGGCCAAAAGCTAAAGCTCCAAAAGTGGATAAATGTATTTCGTCCCAACTAAACTTTTTATCTCTGTTTGCAAATTTTCACTATTTGGCTCGTTACAGCAACCTGCGCATAAACCAAAAAAAATAATAAACACCATGGCGAGCCATTTCTTTTTCAGATAAGTTTTTTTCTCCTTGTTGCCCGGCTGTTTTTTTTAACAGCCTTTGAGATACACATTTGCAGTCTTTTGACAAAGATATTCACTTCTTTCCAATTGATGGAATTCCATTTTATATATTGCCGGTTGGTGCACCAGCTGGACGTTTGTCCGCTGTCATTTGCTTTCCTACCTGAAAAGATTCTCCAAATTTTTTCACAAAGAAAACACCTGCCCGGGCATGTATGTATCATACCCGCCGGAAGTCAGCTTCCTTTCGGAACCGGATAAAATCCGTATCCACTTCATTACAAAGTGGCATTTGCTTTTTCCTGCATCTTA
>JAERRQ010000237.1 GCA_016735355.1 Desulfobacterales bacterium
TAAAACCCAATGTGGATAACCTGGTGACCCTTTGCATCGACCAGGTGGATGCTGACCGGATTTGGTTAAAAGAAAAGATTGAACCTTCCCTTGAGCGTCTCGAAAAACAGAACCTTATCAACCGCAATGGCGACCTTTATTTTTTCCTGACCAATGATGAACGGGAAGTCTCGCGAGAGATTAAAAATGTGGCAATACCGTCTGCTGCTGAATCTCAGCTTTTAGGCGAGATCATTTTTGATGATATTCTGAAAGGCAAGACCAAACATCGCTATATACCTTATAAAAACGATTATCCCTTTAACCGTATTTGCGATGATCGTATCTGGGGCAAAGAGTTGAAGGATGAATTGGGTCTTGAGGTTATTAGTCCTCTGCACGACGAATATAATTTATTTTTTCCTGCAAGATGCAATTTGTACAGCGCCAATAAAACCGGTCATGTCATAGCCAGACTACCAGACGACAAGGATCTGATTTCCGAAATTCGCATCTATCTTCAGACGGATAAATACATAAAGGATAAGAGCAGCGCCTCTGCTTCTGACAATCTTAAAAAGATTCTTAGCGACAGAGCTACTGAAAATCGAAGCCGAAGAGACCGTCTGACTGAAATGGTGGATACAATGCTTGCTCAAGCTGAGTTTTATGCTTTGGGTAAGGGGCTCGAAATAAAAGGGCAAACCACATCAAAAGTTTTGGATGAAGCTTTTGATCACCTGATCAAGAATGTTTTCAGCAAATACAGCTATCTGACAAAACAATTCGATGAACCACTCAAAGAAATCAAACAGATTCTCCAGTCAAATGATATCACTCAGCAACAGTTGATGATGGATTTCGAGAAAGCTGAACCTTCAGATATCAAAGAGACCAGAACCTTTATTGAGCTTAAAACTGCCGGTAACCAGCCTATCATTCTGTCCGAGCTTGTGCATCATTTTGCCAAGCGTCCATATGGATGGGGGGATCTGCAGGTTGTCGTTCTAATAGCTAAGCTGTTTATGTCGGGAAGGATCAACCTGGTTTTGGATGGTACTAAACTTAAACCCAAGGACGCCATCGCCCCACTGACCAAGACACCGCAGTGGAAGAATGGGAAAATCATTAAGCGCACTAACCTCTCCAAGGCTGATACCCTGAAAGCACAGACCCTGGCTAAAGAATTATTTGGTTCCATTGCACCGGATGGTCAGGACCAGTTAGCCCAGTTTATTAGAGATGGTCTGAATAAATGGGTTCAAACACTGGAGAAAATTAAACCACTTGCAGACACGGGGAATTATCCTGGTAAAAATGAGATAGATGATTGTATGGCTACTGCAAATTCTCTGGTGAAAATTCATGATTCCTATGAACTTGTCAAAGAGTTTAACGCAAAAAAAGAGGATATTAAGGATACCTCCGATGATCTTTATGAACTGAAGGATTTTTATACGAATCAAAAGAATACTTGGGAAACCCTGCGAAGTGCGATGGAAAGATTCAAACCTAATTATAATGCTCTGGAAAAGGATATCGACGCCGGCAAGGCAATGCAAAGGATGTCTCAGATATTGAGCGCTCCAAGTCCCTACGGAATGCTAAAAGATGTAAATGACCTCGTATCGAAAGTTGAGACTGTAAATTATACCTTGATCGAGGAAAAACGGGAATCTGCAACTCAAGAGGTTAAAAATAAAATCAGCCAAGTTTCTAACTTGCTTAAAGATCACAAAGCGGCTTCGGATTTAAGCAACAAATCATTATATCCCTTGCAGGAGATAAAAAAGAAAATCCTGACTGAATACAGCATCCCCCAGATCATCACATATAGTGTGAATGACACCCAGGAATTGTTTGAGGAAGCATTGGAATCCATTGAAGATGCATTCAAACCTCCGAAAGAAGCGGGTCAAAAAGCTAAACCAATTAAAACGATAAAACCGGCAAACCTGAAACAAAAAGCGTATTTGGAGACAGTCGAGGATGTGGATGATTTCGTGAATAAAGTAAAATATTCTCTATTAGAAGCATTGAAGAATAATGTCCGAATCAGAATTGAATAAAAAACTGTTCACCACAGAGATCACAGAGACCACAGAGAGTATAACTGATTAAAATGACTAATTTTTCTCTGTGTACTC
>JAERRQ010000028.1 GCA_016735355.1 Desulfobacterales bacterium
CATGGTCTCGGCAACAGACAGGCTTTCAATATTATATCCCCTGCCGCTGAAAAGACCTGCTATTCTTGAAAGTACGCCCGGCTTGTTATCAACCAGAATCGAGAGAACATGTTTTTCTGCTGTCATGACAAAAGTTCCTTCCTGTCTATTGCCCGAAGGAAAACTATCCGTTTTCGTTCAGGCACTATCTAAACTAAAAGCATTTCTGTTATGGACGCGCCCGCAGGAACCATGGGATAAACCGATTCTTCCCGCGCCACAACAAATTCCATTATTACGGTCTTGGAGGAAGATAGACCTTCTGACAGTACAGGCTCAACCTCTTCCGGTCTTACGGCTCTTAAACCGACCGCGCCATAGGCTTCGGCAAGTTTGACAAAATCCGGGGCATGTTCCATGCCGGTACTTGAATAACGTTTGCCGTAAAATAATTCCTGCCACTGTCGCACCATGCCGAGATATTGGTTGTTCAGGATAACAATGTTTATGGGAAGCCCATATTGAACGGCAGTCGCCATTTCCTGAATATTCATCTGGATGCTGCCGTCGCCGGCTACATCGACCACAATTTTATTCGGGCATGCGACCTGTGCCCCTATGGCCGCAGGCAGGCCGAACCCCATACAGCCTAGCCCGCCTGAGGTAATAAAATGATTAGGCTCATCAAAATGGTAATATTGGGCTGCCCACATCTGGTTTTGCCCCACTTCTGTAGTTATAATAGCCTTTCCTTTGGTTAATTCATAAAGTTTGTCAATGACATATTGAGGTTTGATAATATCACTTTGAGTATAAGCCAGCGGCTGGGTACTCTTCCAGTCATTAATTTTATCGAACCAGCCCTTACGTTTCGGACTGATATCACCGAAATCCTCATTTTTTATCAAGTTGTTAAGATGATCAAGTGTGGTTTTGCAGTCTCCCACAACAGGTACTGAAACGGGGATATTTTTCTGAATGGATGTGGGATCAATATCTATATGGACAATCTCCGCATTTGAAGCGAAGGTATCCGTTCTTCCCGCAACACGGTCGTCGAAACGTACACCAACGGCAATCAGCAGATCACATTCTCCTATGGCCATGTTGGATCTGTATGTGCCGTGCATACCGATCATTCCCAGCCACAAAGGATCAGATGCAGGAAATGCCCCCAGGCCCATTAAAGAGGCTGTTACTGGTATCCGGGTTTTACGCGCAAATTCAGTAAGTTCTGCATGGGCCTTGGAAAGAATAATGCCGCCGCCTGCAAAAATAACGGGCTTTACGGCTTTGTGAATCAGTTTTACAACCTTGTTGATCTGTTTTATATTCGGGTTGTAGGTGGGGTTATAGGATCTCAAGCTTATTTTTTTTGGTGATACATATTCAGCGAGGTCATTAACAACATCCTTGGGTATGTCAATCAACACCGGCCCGGGACGACCTGAACCTGCTATATAAAAAGCCTCTTTGATTGTTGTTGCAATATCCGCTACGTTCTTGACAAGATAATTATGCTTTGTGCAAGGTCTGGTAATGCCGACTATATCGACTTCCTGAAAGGCGTCATTCCCGATGAGTTTAGTGGGAACCTGACCTGTTATAATAACCAGGGGGATCGAATCCATATATGCTGATGCTATGCCGGTGACAGTATTGGTGGCACCGGGGCCTGATGTTACCAGACAGACTCCGGTTTTGCCAGCCGCCCTGGCATAACCGTCTGCAGCATGAACAGCTCCCTGCTCGTGGCGTACAAGTATATGACTCATTTTCGTTCTGGAAAGTTCATCGTATATATCCAGCACTGCCCCGCCCGGATATCCGAAAATTGTATCAACCCCCTCTTCCTTGAGGGCCTTCATAAGGATCTGAGCACCTGTAAGTTTCATAGGTATTCCTTCCGTAAAATCAATTAATTTAAGCCTGCCAACCCTTGCAAGCTATTGAACAATCGCTCCCTTACTGGCGGATGAAACCATTTTTGCATATCTTGCCATATATCCCTCTTTTATCTTGGGTTCAGGAGCAGACCATGCTGAGAGTCTTTTTTCTATCTCATCTTCCGAGACCTTTAAAGTAATCTTTTTTTCCGGGATATCAATAGCAATAATATCTCCTTCCTTAACAATCGCAACAGGCCCACCCTGCATTGCCTCGGGTGAAATATGCCCTATGGATGCTCCTTTTGTTCCTCCTGAAAAACGCCCGTCCGTGAGGAGCGCCACATGCGCGTCAAGTTTCATTCCCGCGATTGAAGATGTCGGCGTAAGCATTTCACGCATGCCGGGCCCGCCCATCGGACCTTCGTATCGGATTAAAATCACATCGCCTTTTTTTATAATGCCGTTCATAATGGCATCTGTTGCATCCTCTTCCGACTCATATACCCGGGCCGGACCTTCATGACATAACATTTCATCGAGCACTGCGGACTGCTTTACAACACAGCCCTCAGGGGCGAGATTGCCGAATAGAACGGCAAGTCCACCTTCTTTATGATATGGGTTATCAAGCGGCCTGATAATATTGTCATCTTTAATGACTTGCTCTTTAATATTTTCACCCACGGTCTTTCCTGTGACGGTTATAGATTGCTTATTAATCAAGCCGGTTTTTGCAATTTCTTTTATAACCGCTTGAATGCCTCCGGCAAGATTCAGATCCTCCATATGATGTATTCCGCCCGGACTTAATGAACAGATATGGGGCACTTGAGCGCTGATTTCATTGATCATGTCAAGATCTATGCTTACTTTCGCTTCTTTGGCAATTGCCGGTAAGTGAAGAATAGTATTTGTTGAGCATCCCAGCGCCATATCTACAACCAGGGCATTTTTAAAAGCCTCTTTGGTCATAATTTGCCTGGCAGTTATATTTTTTTCAAAAAGGCTTACAATTTTCATCCCAGCCTCTTTTGCCAAACGAACCCTGGCAGACATGACAGCCGGGATAGTGCCGTTGCCAGGCAGACCCATCCCTATTACTTCAGTCAGGCAGTTCATGGAATTGGCCGTAAACATACCGGCGCATGATCCGCATGTGGGACAAGCCGTATCCTCAATTTCATTCAATCGTTCTTTGCTCATTCTGCCGGACTTAACAGCACCCACCGATTCAAAAACAGTCACCAGATCTATTGCCCCGGTGCCAGAGGGATCTTTGCCGGCCAGCATGGGGCCTCCGCTGATAAAAATTGCAGGAATGTTAAGGCGGGCAGCAGCCATGAGCATGCCCGGTACAATCTTATCACAATTTGTTACCATTACTATAGCATCCAATGCATGGGCTATTGCCATTACCTCAACGGAATCTGCGATAAGCTCCCTGCTTGCCAGGGAATATTTCATCCCGATGTGATTCATGGCAATACCGTCACAAACACCAATGACGCCGAATTCACAAGGCGTACCTCCGGCCATGTAAATACCAGCCTTGACCGCCTCTGCGATTCTGTCCAAATGTACATGACCGGGAATCAGGCTATTGGCTGAATTGGCAATCCCTATAAGAGGTCGTCGAAGCTCTTCATCAGTATACCCGATAGCCTTAAAAAGACTGCGATGAGGCGCTCTTTCAATACCTTTTTTAACGCTGTCACTTTTCATTATTTTTAATCTCCCAAAAAAAAATCCGTTATCAGTTTTTTACGCTGATAACGGATTTTATAAATTACATATAAAATTAAGTCATTATCAGCCATCATCCTGAAGGCAGGTAATTATCTCCACCGATAGGACGAGAATACTAATGATAATGACTAAAATTCTATTCATTTTATAAACCTTATACAAAGGGGCAAGCTACACACAGCAATAATATATTGAGTTATTCTCTAACAACCATGGCAATTATTGTCAAACTTTTTTTGTTTATCGGAAGTTATTAAGCGAAAGATATTCTTTCGCCCTTTTCTCTGATGTTGTTTAAGTTCCCTTAAGGCTAAACTCGATATTATTTGGTATGGAATGTTCAGTTTAATGTAAAAGAACTTGAAAAAGTTTTTACACCATGATAAATGTTTCAAGATTTTATTAAGCTAAACGTATTTATAAGTCTATTTCATTTTTCACCAAATTCTTAAATGTAGCGCTTTGAAAATTTCAATCATCAAAGGGCTCAGAATGAAAGGTATAAGCAAGTATGACTTCCAAAAAAGAATTGTTGCTGGCTTTAATCCTGACTCTGGTTCTACTGGTTGTCGGCGTTATAAGCTACGCCGCCTTTCCTGCAAAAGCTCCTGACCAGCCGGTAAGGTTAATGTTCAAGGGCGTTGCCGGGAAAGTCTTATTTACCCACAAAATGCATACA
>JAERRQ010000131.1 GCA_016735355.1 Desulfobacterales bacterium
GCTGATAAAAGAGACTATACCGGCCAGACCGCAGAAAAGCCTGTTAACATGACAGGGGAATAGAATAATCGCTGAATTCTTATTCCTGTTTTTGGTGCTGCCGGGACTTATGCCGAAATATAAATCAGCCTTAAAATAAGGTTGCAAAAATTCATAAACAGAGTAAACAAACCTGACGATCATATTAAAAAATTTCATTATGCGTACCTTAACTCTTTCCCACTGATTTTTCCTGCTTCTGCCTGTTTTTTGCAAAATAATCGCGGAAAAACTCTTTCATAATTAAACGGGCATACTGACTTGCCCTTGTTCCTATATATTTTTCATGCGCCACAACTACAGATATTGCTATTTTTTCGGGACCGTTTTTTTCCTCGGCAAAACCTATGAACCAGTCGTACCTGGCATCATGGGTTTTATTATCAATGGTGCCGGTCTTCCCTCCGATATTCAGTTTCGATAGCACCCTATCTCTTTTGTATCCTCTGAAACTCTTTCGGCAAGTCCCGGACCGGATGGTCGTCTCCATCAGATTACTTATCGTTCTTGAAGTTGCCGGCGCAATAGAGCGCCTTACCAAAGTAACATGACTCCTGTAAAGAATATGGTCATTTTCATCGCCTATCCTGTCTACTATTGTAGGCTCCACCAGTTCACCATTATTGATGATCACGGATGCTATCAGGGCGCCGTGGATTGGAGATATCCTGGTATCCCTGTTAAAACCGCATGCGATTTCCGCCCAATTATATGAATCATCGGATACATGCATCAGGCTTTTCGCAATATTGATCTCAAAACCGATTCGGCGGTTAAAGCCGAAAGCATCCGCATACTGTTCCAAAGCATGCTTTCCCAGGTAAATGACTCCCAGCTTGCCGAAAACAGGATTAACAGACTGCGCAAATGAATTCTTTAAAGTTACACGATTAGTATATTTGTTTGTACGCTGTTTAAGCTGTGATTTGTATAAAGTATGCTTTTTTCCGTTATATTTGAATCCGGATTGCGCTGAAAAACCGCACTTTTCAATCGCCGCTGCAGCAGTTACTATTTTAAAGATACTTGCTGCCGGGAACCTGTTGTCCAGACAAGGGTTAGCGAATGGATCGTTTTTATCATAACCGGCCATGGTTAAAATTCTGCCTGTTAAAGGATCCATTGTTACAATACCGATGTAACGGGAAGTGGATCTTTGCATTTTTTTCAGGATAAATTGCTGCAAGGCAATATCAATCGAGGTATCTACTCTTAGCTCAACTCCGTCTGAAATAACTTTTATGCTTTTATCTTGTATATTAACAAGCTCCCGGCCGCTGAGCAGGCTCTGAATTTCTTCTTTGTGCAAAATCTTCCTGGTATCATTGCGGCTGCTTTCACCGTTTACAGCTTTCACGGCAGGCTTTGAGACATCATTATGATGTGCCTCAGCAGGATCGCGATCCGAGCCTGCGAACCCGGAGATGATTCCGTACACCAGAAGAAATACAAAAAAAGATGCTGTGATCAATTTTATGGCGATCCTGAAAGCCCTATCTCTCCTGGCAGCCCTTTTAAGATTATCCTGGTAATCCCTCCAGCCCGGCATTGGGGTCGCGGGGATTCTCTGTTTTATATTTTTTTTCACTCTATTTTTTTATATCGATTCTTGGAAACAGCCGGACTGATTTTAAAAGTTTTGTTCCCGGCTTAAGCAGGCCCCAGACATTTAGTAAAGAGAGATGGTAAAACCTGTTATCAGATTCCGAATCAGGTTCAATGCCAAGATGCCGCTGCATTTTTTCCGCTGTCCCGGGCATAACAGGATATATGAGGCCTGATATTATTCTAAGGCCTTCCAGCAGGTTATAAATAACAACTTTCAGCTCATTTCTTTGAGATTTTTTCTTGGCCAGTTCCCAGGGAGAGGCGGCATCGATATATCTATTCATCCGGCTGATAAATTCCCATACATTTGCCAGGGCTTTATGAAAGGCAAAGTCCTCCATCGCGCTTTCAAACTTTTCGGCTGCTTCCCGTGCGGAATTTTTCAAATCCTGGTGAAATTTCTCATCTATTTCAGGATCAGGTTCAGGAATTATTCCGTCAAAATACTTATGCGCCATGGATATAACCCTTGAAAACAGGTTCCCGAGATCGTTGGCAAGATCGGCATTAATCCGTTGAACCAAAGCCTCTTCTGAAAAATTTGAGTCAAGTCCAAAGGCCATATCCCGCATTAAAAAAAACCTGAAAGAATCAAGCCCGTATTTTTCTTTTATCTGGAGAGGCTCAACAACATTTCCGACGCTCTTGGACATTTTGTTCTTGTCAATATTCCAGTATCCGTGCACATTAAGATGCTTGTATATCTCAATTCCGGCCGCCTTGAGCATAATCGGCCAGTAAATACCATGTGGTTTTAATATATCTTTTGCAACCACATGCTGCGCAACAGGCCAAAATTTTTTAAAAAGATCTCCATCAGGATACCCCAAAGCAGAGATGTAGTTCAAGAGGGCATCAAACCAAACATATGTAACGTAGTTATTATCAAAGGGCAGCCGGATACCCCATTGCAACCGTGTTGTAGGTCGGGATATGCACAGATCTTCAAGGGGTTCTTTTAAAAACGCAAGCACTTCATTGCTGTATCGTTGCGGACGTATAAAATCCGGGTTGCTCTTTATGTAATCTATGAGCCAATCCTGGTACCTGCTCATCCTGAAAAAATAGTTCGATTCCTTTATAAGTTCGGGTTCTGTATGGTGATCGGGACATTTGCCGTCCACAAGTTCACGCTCGGTATAAAATTGTTCACATCCAAAACAGTATAACCCCTCATATTCATGAAAATAAATATCTCCGGCATCATAAATTTTTTGCAGAATTTGCTCAACCAGAGCAATATGAGATTTATCAGTTGTTCTGATAAAATAATCATAATCGATATTAAGCTCCGGCCAGAGATCCCTGAAAAGGCCGCTGATACTGTCCACATAAGTGCGAACGCTTAAGTTTTCTTTTCTTGCAGCACGTTCTATCTTGTCTCCATGCTCATCGGTGCCGGTAAGAAAAAATGTCTCCTTCCCGCACATTGAGTTAAAGCGGCATGCTGTATCCACTGCAATTGTTGTATAGGCATGGCCCAGATGTGGTCGTGCATTCACATAATAGATAGGCGTTGTTATATAAAACTGTCCGGTCATTACTTCTCCTGCTATAAAAAAAAAGCGCTTCGCTTTAGGAACGTGGACGAAATAACTTCCACAAGTAGGCGCACAGAGTTAGGTTAGGTTAGAGGGCAACTATTCTCTTTTGATATCCTTTAGTTCATATTCCACAATAGAATCCTTATCTATCCGCACAGTCAACCGGTCACAGATTACGTTATGTCGTATTACCTTACCTTTACCATCAGGGGTTATAACCATTTTACCTATGGCCGGGTATTTTTTTTTTAGCTGCCGGTAGGTATCATTCTCAAAAGTAAGACAGCACATCAGTCTTCCGCACTGTCCTGAAATTTTTGTAGGATTTAATGAAAGAGATTGCTCCTTTGCCATACGTATGGAAACAGGAGCAAATTTATCCATAAATGCCGAACAGCAAATTTCACGGCCGCACCTTCCCAACCCGCCGCACATCTTCGCCTGATTTCGTATTCCAACCTGGCGCATAGATATTCTTACATGAAACTTTTTGATCAGTACCTTGACCAGTTTTCGAAAATCGACCCGCCCTTCCGCAGTAAAAAAAAAGATAAGTTTAGTCTCATCAAAAGTCGTTTCTACGGAAAAAAGGCTCATTTTAAGCCCCAGGCTCTCTATGCAGCTTATGCAGTAATCAAAAGCCCGTTTTTCAAAATCAAGGTTTCTTTGCCTTTGTATAAAATCTTCCTCACCTGCAAGCCGGAACACCTTTTTTAAAGGCTTATCAAGCGAAGTTTCATCATAAACCACAGGATGAACGGCGACATATCCGAAACCGAGGCCTTGCTCTGTCTCGACAATTACATGAACCCCATTATTCAAGACAAAAGCTCCGCTATCAAAGTTATAAACCTTTCCGGACGCTTTAAATTTAATTCCTACCATCTTGTTCATATGTTCAACTCCAATGGCTCGAATACATGCATAATGATTTCATTATGCCCCGGCAAGCCTAAGCATCAATACATCAATGGTCGTTCTTAAATTGGCATTGGCCTGGATATTTTTTTGGGCCTTATGAATGGCGTTAACCTTTGAAGTTATTGATTTGATAGAAACTTTTTCAGATACAGATTTAATGTTCTTTATCATATCGATATTAACAACCTTGTCAGGAGAGTATTTATATACCGCAATATCTCTAAGCCAGGTTTTAATAATTTCCAAAGATTCAAATAGGAGCTCCTTGTTCCTGGATAATTTATCTGATAACGCAAAAATCAGTCCATATGGCTCTACAACATTATATAAAGCCTCACCAGTAAAACAATTCGTTGCAATGACTTTAAGAAGCCACTTCCGATGATTTACCCTGTTTATCTTTTTATTCGCTCCAATTTTAAGCGCTTTTGCAAAACTGCCATTAGCCAATGATGCAATAACCTTAGAATTTTCCGGATCCAGCAAAAGCTTTGCAACAAGCATTTCTGTAATACTTGTTAAAGGAATCGGTTTAAATCTGATATGCCGGCACCTTGATACAATGGTAGGTATAAGGTCGGATATCTGGTTGGCGGTAAGTATAAAAATTGTTCTTTCCGGCGGCTCCTCCAGTGACTTGAGCAAGGCATTGCCTGCTTCCTGTGTCATGCGCTGCGCATCTGATATAATAACCACACGCATTTTTGCCTCGTATGGTTTCATGACAATGATATCGCAAAGGTTCCGAATCTGTTCAATCCTGATAAAAGCACCAACCGGTTTTATCAAAATTATATCCGGATGATTTGCTGACTCAATCTTCCTGCAGGATCTGCAATTGCCGCAAGGATTAATTAAATAATCATCGGTTAATTCTGAAAAATCGAATAGGCCCTGATCCTCTGTTATATAGCGTTTTTCCAAACAATTACACAACATGGCAAAAGCTGTGGCACAGGTTCTTTTCCCCACGCCATCAATTCCGGTAAATAGCAACGCATGGGGCACAGCTCCGTTTTGAAACAGAGAGGTCAAAATTCTAATAGGCTGATTCTGATCCGATATCGACTCAAATCCAGGCACAAATTAATTGTCCACCCTTTCTTTAAGTTCTTTGCCAGCCTTGAAAAAAGGAAGCTTTTTAGGTTTTATCGTAACCTTGTTACCTGTCTTGGGGTTCCTGCCTGTATAGGTTTTGTATTTTTTAACAAAAAAACTGCATAAACCGCGTATCTCTGCACGATCCTCATTTACCATGGCATCGGCCACTGAATCGAAAAAGATCTGAATAATACTGGATGCTTCCGCTTTAGAAATATTCGCTTCTGTTTTTAATGCGGTTATAAGCTCCAATTTGTTCATCTACCCTCCTCCATGTAAAAATTCGTATAATAATTCAAATATTGTTATATAAGTTTAATTTTATTAAACATAAGCTTCTGCTAAGTCAAGCTAATACCATAAAAATTCTCATAATATTTCAGGAAGCCTCTCAATATCTTTTTGATTAATATCTACGCTTGCAGATTGTCCAAGAGTAGCAATATTAACCACAACCCTTCCCTGACCCTTGTAGCGAACAAAGATACCTGTTAACCCGGCAAAGGGTCCATACACAACCATCACCTTCTCGCCCTTTCTGATAATGTTGCCTGTAACAACTGTGGCATCGCAATTTACCATAATTTTAAGCGACTCAATAGTTTCATCGGGCACAGGAACAGGACCTTTTCTGTTACCCAGCAGGCGAACCGCTCCGATTGTTTTTAAAATCTCAAGATGTTCAACAGGTCTAAGATCTGTCCTCACAAAAAGATATCCGGGGAAAAGCGGAACATTGATCATGGCGTTTCTGTCGCGCCGTTTGCTTTTTACCTTTATTTTAGGGATAAAAGATTCAACTGATTTTTTGCTAAGTCTATCATAAACAACATTTTCAAACCTGCTCCTTGTATGCAGGGAATACCACGAATAAACAAGGCTGTTTTTCTTCATATCCTCTATTTTCTTTCCAATACGTTTTTGCCTCTTTCGCCCATAATATCGCTCTTACCTATACCTCCCAGGCCGTAAAGGTCAAACATTAATGCATATTCCAGATCACCGTCGTCACTGGTAAAACCAAAATGAACGGCCCAGCACTGGGAAACATACATAAAGCCGACACCTGTTTTTATATTATCCTTATCCCGCAGATTTTCTTCATTTTCCAGGTATACCGAAAAACTGTCCGATAAATTAAGATAAAAATTCGTATAAAGAGATTCGGTGAAATCTTTTGTATACCTGTACTCACAAAAAATTGCATCACCGCGATTATCAGATAACCTGGTCCTGAAATTAAATGACTCAAAAGCTCCTTCATAAGGAGACCATTCGGAATCATTGTGTATGGATAAATATTTATTCGGATAAAAATCAAGCTCTGCGAATATCGGTGAAAACGGCCGTTTCGTCTTTCCGTTGTCCCATCTGTCAGGATTATCCTCCCGCTCTTCATCGATGTCAAAACTTTGCTGTAATTTAAATCTGCAGAACTCGCTGTAAGTATATTCCGGCGGAGCACTATCTTCCTTGTTGTTAATGGTTTTTTTCAATTTTTTTGATTTTGAAGTTAAAGTATTGGTGATTGAATATGTTAGAAGATTCTTTCTTTCTATCCGGTCAATGTGATCTAAATCAGGATATTTTTCCTGGGATTTGTCGGGGATATAGTCATAAACGATTTGCGGCCTGATCGTGTGCTGTATCTTTTCTATGGTTTCCCCATTGACCTGGACAACATTATATAATTCTGTGGAAAGGTCGAGCTTGATATCATAAAGCTCTCTGGATTGTTGATTTTTTTTATACTTTTCCGAATCACTATCCTCAAATTTACCAATATTCCAGTATGTTTCCCTGACTCCTGCAGATGGTTCAAAAGAGAAGAAGTTTTTATACCTGTACGGCAAATACAATCTTGGATACACGTCTACCCTGTGACCGTTGGTCCCATCTTCACTGTAAAAATATGAATATTGGGAATCCATATTCCAATAAAACGGAGAATCTGATATCTGCTGTTTGGATGCATCAAAAGAGACATATGGAAGTCTCTGGAGAGTTGTATCCGGTTCATGACTGCGCCTTACTACCACATCATCGTACCATCGCAACTCGG
>JAERRQ010000233.1 GCA_016735355.1 Desulfobacterales bacterium
TGCCCGGTTGCCATCAGGATAAAAGGATCTATCCAGGATGCAATATTGCTTACAAGCAATACCCCTCCTGCTGTGGGTATATTTTCAATCCCTTTAATTTTGATTCTATAAAAAATTTTTGTGATGATCAGCATGATAAAACGGACAAAAAAATCGGGCAGCACAACCATAACGGCAACAGCCAGAATAAAGGTCATAACTCCAAGTAGCAGGAAGGCCTGACCAGGAGAGAAGCCCAGCCCCTCCTGAAAGATTTTTATCATCAGGGTTGCGCCGAGAATTCCCACAAAGTTCAAAAAATTGGACGCCGCCAGCACGGCTCCGCGTCTGTGGCCCGGGGTTTTCCACTGTATAAAGGCATTCAGAGGAAGCAGAAAAAGCCCGGCGCTTATTCCGAGCACGATTATAAAAAAAATCGCCCAGGCAAAAGAATCGGCCGCGCTATGGAGCAGTATCAGCGATGCCGATAAACCAAAAGCGCCTATGGGAACAATGCCGAATTCGATATTACGACCTGACAGCAGACCGGCCAGGATTGCCCCGCTCCCCACGCCGACTGCCGTTACAAGATAAAGATAGCCCGCTATATTGCTGTTTTCCGGAGCAAGGTGCATTAAGTCGATGCCGTAAGGGATCAGGTTCATCTGGGCATAGGCTGCTACAAGCCAGAAATACGATGCTGTTAATACCGACATAAGCAGATAACGGTCTTCGGAAATAGATTTTACAGTCTTCCAGATTCCGACAAAAAATAACGGATTTATTTTTTCCTTGCCGCCGCCCGGCGGGGTTTTATAAATTCTTCGGCTTACAAAAATACCCCCCATGCTTACAAGGATGCAAGTCGTTCCGCAGATAAGAAATCCATGATCGCCGCCGGCCAGTACGGATGCCATTAAGGTTCCGATGATAATCGATAAAAAAGTGGCGGATACTATATGGCTGTTTGCTTTTGATAGCCGTTCGTCCGGCACCAGTTCAGGAATAATGCCATACTTGGCCGGCCCGAAAAACGCGCTCTGGGTACACATGAGAAAGAGCACAACATAGAGGCCGGCAGAGGTTTTAAGATAAAAGCAAAGGAATCCCGAGGACATCAGGATCAGCTCGATTATTTTTAATCTTGCTATTATAATCTGCTTGCTGATTCTATCCGCAAGCACGCCGGCGGCATCTGAAAACAGGAGAAAGGGAAGCACGAATACAGCGCCGGTATCGGCCATAATACTGTCGGGATTCATTTCGGGGTTAATGGCTATCAGAAAAAAAACCATCGACAGCTTGTAAAGGTTGTCATTCAGTGCCCCGAAAAACTGGGTGGCATTAAGCCATTTAAAGGTTGCCTGGCTATTATTTTCAGTCATAAAAAATTCTTTTTTTATACTCGATGATCAAGTTTTTTAATCTGCTGAATTTATTCCTAAAATTTCAAACTAATGGTTTGAGGTTTATTTGATAAAGTCAATTGGTTATTTTTTTACGCTATCATCGAGTTATAGCTTTCCGGTTGAGGGCAGAAGCTTTATTCGTAACCGTTCACGGTTATCAGTTTACGGTTAACAGTTGGATCGGAATACAGATTTAATATAGACTATGACTCGTCATTTTAATTTACAGCAACGGCAACCGACTTTATAAATCAATTATTCTTAATCAAATAGACGTACTGATTTGTTAATTTTGCCTTTTTGGGAAAACCGTGAACTGTAAACTGTAAACCGTGAACGGTTACCTTTATTCTTATGGTGGCTCAACTATCCCTTTTTAAAGATATAATAATATTTCATGACCCTTTTTACATAATTTTCGGTCTCTTTTATGGGAGGTATATCATTATATCTGTTTACCCTTTCAGGCCCTGCATTATAAGCGGCTATTGCCAAAGGAAGCTTTCCGTTAAAACGTAAGAGTAGTTTTTTAAAATAACGAGTGCCTCCCATAACATTTTCCCGGGGATTAAAAGGATCATCAATCTTGAATGCCTTCAGGTTATTCGGCATGATCTGCATAAGACCCAGGGCGCCAGCCCTTGAAACAGCCATTTTGTCAAAGTTTGATTCCGCCTTGATTATGGCTTTAAGCAATGGAAAAGGTATGTCATGTTTTTTTGATGCTTCTGTTATAAGGTGATCATACTTGTCGGTTGAATGATATTTTTTTGATTTGCGGGGATACTCTTTAATAAAAAGTTTATAGGATGATGATGTTGGAATATTTGTAAAGTTAAGCACTCCATTGCTGTCCATAAACATAAAAATATCCGCTGCTGCAGGGATGGACAACACGGATATAGTCATGAGAATGCAAAGAGATACGGCGCAGATTGTTTTTTTATTATTCCGATGCATATATCCGTCTGTTTCCGAAGAGTAACTTTTTTACTTCTTCATCAACTGTAACAGCTTTTTGCAGTCTTTTATGTACAGCAACCATTTTAACCAGAGCATCAGACGTTACAGTATAACTTCCTTTTAAAATACATTTCTGCATCAAGGTAAAACTTTTTTCAAAACAATACAACCTGATGCCAAAGCAAAATGTGTGCCACCTTCAAAGAAGGGATGTCTACAACGGATTTTTTCTCCAGGATAACGGTAGACAGGCCCTTGCCGGCACAGCCCATGGCGGCTTTGCCGCCGCCGGGGCCTGCTCTCCGATAACCGCCACAGCATAGATTTGATCCATGTTAGTGTTTAAAGCTCCTTTGACCGGTATAAACCATGGTGGCACCGACTTCGTTGCATGCTTCTATGGACTGATAGTCATTCCCTGAGCCTCCCGGCTGAATAACCGAGGATATGCCTTCCTTTATGCCGACATCAATACCGTCCCTGAAAGGGAAGAAAGCGTCACTGACCATAGCAGCACCTTTAAGTCCTCCTTTTTCTTCTTCGGCCCTTGCATCGGCTTCATTTTTTTTGTCTTTATCTTTCAGCTCGTTATAGCCTATTCCATATGTTTCATAAGAGTATCTGTCTGCAAGCTTTCGATAGGCCTTGTCCCGTGCGATTTCAGCTACCCCGACCCGGTCCTGTTCACCGGTGCCTATGCCCACGGTTGCCAGATCCTTAACGTAAATGACCGAATTAGATGTGATTCCCGATTCCACAAGCCAGCCAAAGAGCATATCTTCATATTCTTTTGCCGTAGGTTCCCTCTTGATTCTATATATTTTGCCTTGATATTCGGTTTCAGCCAGTTTCAGATCTTCCTGTGACCTGGCTGCGGGGACAAAAGACCATTGAGCTATAATTCCACCGTCGATGAGACTTTTGAATTCCACACATCTTTCCCCCACAAAGGTTTGCAGACGTTCTATATTACGCACTCTGATAATTCTAAGGTTCCTTTTTTTCTCAAAAATATTCATCACACCATATTCGAACTCAGGAGCAACCACAACCTCGGCAAACTGTTTACATATTGCTTCAGCCGTGGCCTTGTCAACAGCCCGGTTTAAAGCGATACATCCTCCAAAAGCAGCAATCCTGTCGGCCATGTGCGCTTTATGGTACGCATCTTCCAGGGAATCGGACATTGCAACGCCGCAGGGGTTGTTATGCTTTACAATAACGGCAACAGGTTTATCCGTAAAATATCTTAGAATATTAAGGGAATTGTCAGTATCGGTCAGATTGGTTTTTCCGGGATGTTTTCCGGATTGCAAAAGTTCTATATCAGAAGCAAGATATTTGCCCGGCTGTATTGTTTTCGCATCACCCAAAACCAGGTTTCCGTTTACAAGCTTGTAAAGAGCGGCTTCCTGCCCCGGGTTCTCGCCGTATCGCAGACCTTTTTGCACGGCATCGATAGTCCAGACAACCTTTTCATAAAATAGAGTCTGTCTGTTATCTCCATCAATAAAACTGATCTCCATGTTTGGAGAAAAGTTGTCATCCATTATTGTTCGGTACATTTTTTTTAAATCTTCGGTCATTTTTTAACTCCAGTTGTTAATCCTACAAAGATGGGAAACTATAACATTGCCTAACATTATCAAAAGATTGAGAGCCAAGATATTCGGCAATAGTGCTGTCATAAACAGCAGTATGTTTAAAAGCCTTTTGCGCCAGGTAAAAACGCTGCTCAAGGGACAGGGAGCCCTCATTTTTTTTGATAAATGAAATAATGTTGCTGTAATCCTCAGGATCGACCACCGATGCAACCCTGAGATAATTCTTGGCCGCGGCTCTGATCATGCATGGGCCTCCAATATCAATATTTCCTCTTGCCTCTTCTACAACCACCCCCTGTTTTTCTATGGTCTGCTTGAAAGGATAAAGATTTACCACCACCATATCTATATTTACTGCACCGGTACGCGACATATCTTCCTGGTGGGAAGAGTTATATGTTTCGGTCAGAAGACCCAGGTAGATTTTAAAGTCCAGGGTCTTTACAAGTCCGCCCTGGGTCTCCTGCTGCCCGGTATAGTCCGAAACCTGAGTGAGACAGGAGCTTGCCCCTGAACCGAGTATTTCCTTAATCCGGCTGTATGTGCCCCCGGTGGATATGAATCTTGTTTCAGGATTAATTCCAATTAATTCAGGTATAAGTTTATCCAGCCCTTTTTTATCGGAAACACTTATCAGGACATGTTTTATTTTTATAAGATCATCAATTTTTTCAACGACATTTATGCTCATAACAACTACCTTTCCTTTAAAGTGGATAAATATCCATTGATATCCACTTCATCGATTTGCTTCGGGTCTAAGTATTTTGCTGCATATTCTTTATCTAAGCCGCTCTGCAAAAACAAGTCAAACAACTCTTCATCAATATGCTGGTCATTGCGCATGAAATTGTAAAAATTCGGCTTGTTTTTAAATTTTTTAAAATAGTTCGGAACACGACGCTAACATTTTGCTACAAGTAGAAGCATGACCGCTTCTCATGAAAAATCACTGCTATTATACACCCCCGAAATCTCCGATCAAGTCATTAATTTTCCCGTCGAGGAACCCCGGTGAATTTTCATTTCAGAAAAAGCATATCCGGGATTGAAAAGCGATGTGGGTTATTGGCGTGCCATGCATGAAAAAGCCATTTTGCGTGAAAAAATACTGGAACAAACAGTAAAAAAACAAGAAGATAAAATTCGTGTTGCCGGCACTTTCTATAAAGCCGCCAACTGGATCAATGTCGGACAAACCAGAGGCCGTGGGAAACTTGGACCACCTGGAAAAAGAAGTGTCCCCATTTAAGATATCTGAAAGTCAAGTATTAAGCTTGCAATAAAAATAAACAGTTGCAAACTGAAATAGGTTATAATATAGATATTTTATATCTATCCGGTTGTTATTTTGTTATTCACAAACTTTTTCAACCTATTGTTTTTATGGACGATTTACCATTAATACCTCTTGGGTAAATATTCGGCTTTATTTTTGGCAATATTTTTAATATGTCATAAGGCTGAATAAAACCATTAGAACAAAAACTCACAATTTCAATAACCCATTTAATTTATTATTCATAACAAATTAAATGGGTTATAATAGTTACCCCTTGATACTCAAAAAAAACAGATATTAGTATTCGGTGTAAAATTGATTTTATAACAATAAAAAACAAAGCCGAATATTTACCATCTTGGAAACATCTGTTTTTTTAAAACCAATATTTTCAATAAATTATACCATCTTATAGAATGTTTTGTGCGTTACCGGATAGGCATGCTATAGCTTTATTTTGGCACTATGAAAAAAGTGCAGCTTTTATTTGATGGGGGTTTTAAAAAAATTGCTGCCAAAATATATCAAAAAGTGATCACGCAAGAAGCCGCTTTCTGGTTTAAAGATGCCGAAAAATTGTCGTGATTCAGTACGGAGTAGAGTGCAATGCACTATAATAATTATTAGGAAGGACGCTTAAAAAATTCATTCACGGATATTGAGCTTAGAGCCCGGTATATTTTCGTCGGCTAATTGGTAAGCACTTGCGATTCATATGGGGGTACCTGGAAGGAGGTGATGGATAAAAAGACAGGTTGCGAAAGGTCTTTTCAAAGGTACTGCAGCATCATTGGAAAAATTTACAAAAGAGGGATAACAAAGCAAGTTAAAGAATACGAAAAACAAGGAGAAAAAAAATGAAGAATCAAAGGATTGTAATGGCATTGTT
>JAERRQ010000207.1 GCA_016735355.1 Desulfobacterales bacterium
ATTACGCGGAATTTTTTCCGTTGTGTTTCATCTTCTGCAAACAACCGGCCGGCTGTTGCATTTCTATGAACGTCATCTGCATGATGCCGGGTATAAAAATATTTATCAGCAGGTTCAGGACCGCCTTTCCGCCGTTATCGACCCTGATGCATTATTAGACCGCACCATCAACTATGGTCTGTTTTACACCTGTCATTTTCTTTCCGCCGGCAAAAAGATAGCCACGGAAATACTTAATGAAAATATCGAAAAGTCTTCCATCACTGTCGGTGTTCCTGTGGAACTGGGCTTTCACAGCAGACCAAGCATGATGGTTGCCAAAATTGTGCAGCATTACGGCGGTAATGTTGAACTGTGTGTGGGAAATGACAGATTTGACGCAGGCAGCGTGCTGGATATACAGTGGGCTGGAGGTAAAATACAAAAAGAAAATATTAAGGAAGTCATTTTTAAAGGAGATGTACGCTCTCTGCATGATATTAAAATTCTTGCCGGTGTCAATTACGGAGAAGACTCGATGGGAAAGGGGATACCTCTTCCGAATGAATTAAAGCATCTGAGATAGCTATATATGGTTTCAGCAATAATAGTCGCAGCAGGCCGGGGCATCAGGATGCAGAATACCCTGCGCAAACAATACCTTGAAATTGCCGGACTGCCCATATTATGTCACACTCTTAGAGCGATTGATGCATGCGATTCAGTAAATGAAATCATCCTGGTAGTCCCGAAGGATGATATTGATTATTCCCGATATAACATAATCAGCCGCATAAATCTTTCCAAAAAAGTCGATTTGATTGCAGGCGGAGCTGAAAGGAGAGACTCTGTATACAACGGCGTCCTTGCTGTAAAGGATTTTAATAGTTTAGTACTTATTCATGACGGAGTTCGCCCGTTTATCCGTCCCGAACAGATTGAGGCCTGCATATCCGCAGCGGAAGATTCGGGGGCAAGCATTATAGGTGTGCCTGTTCATGATACCCTGAAGAGTGTTAATGATTACGGACTTATTGATAAAACCCTGCCAAGGGAGAGCGTCTGGCTGGCACAAACCCCGCAGGTTTTTAAATATTCCATCATAAAAGATGCTCTTGATAATGCTATTAAATCTACTTATTCCGGAACTGATGATGCATTTTTTGTAGAATATATGGGAAAAAGCGTTAAAATGGTTAAGGGCAGTAGGTTAAATATAAAAATAACGACCAGGGAGGATCTTCAATTGGCGCAGGCAATAATAACCTTGACAAAAATATGAATCAAACATAAAGATAAATTAAGGTGCTTTTATAAAGCTTAATAGGGAATCTTGTTAAAAACGAGAGTGGTCCCGCCGCTGTAATCGGGGACGAAATCTGCATATGCCACTGTCTGATTAGAATTGGATGGGAAGGCGCAGTGATTAGAATGATCCGAAAGCCAGAAAACCTGCCTTTAATGATAGATAGTTTATTCTGCGGTAAAACAGAATAAATGGTAAGCAAAGGGCCGATAAACCGGGTAAAGCCCTTCAAACTGATAAATGGTTTGAAGGGCTTTTTTGATTTTAAGATGCAATGCCGCACCCGTCCCTTTAACGCGGGACCTCCTAAAAATTTATGAAAGGAGGTGATTTTGATGAAAACAGGAATAATAGTATATATCGCAGGCAGTGATTTGACGGATAACGCTGTCGATCTTAAAACAGCCGTCAGCAATCTTAATATTGAAGCTGACAGGCTTGAAGTTGTATCAGCCACATCCGGCCACTTTGATATAAGCGATGCTTGGTGGTCCCTGACGGTTAAAGGTATGCAAAGAATTATATGCAAACTGGCCGAGTTCACCAGTTTAGGAGACCTCAAACTGACCGGGCGCGAGCTAAGATTGTGCGGGTAACGGGGGATATAGGAAAAGTTACGGATGCCCTTATTCATAATATCCCCATGGAAAAAATAAGGATAGAAGAACGAAAGGTGCAATGGTTGTGATGGGACACGATACGCCCATCCGGCCAGTGCATTCTATGTACCGTGGAAGGGAGTTCGACAATTGACGATGTAAAAAAGATGCTGCTTGCAAAAAATATAAAAAAAGCATATTTAGTGCCATTCATGTTAGTCGCTATTGCGAACTTATTTTTATGCGAATCCTGATTATCTACGAATGGCTTTAAAAAAATTAAGAAAAACAGTCGCAAGCTCAACCAGCATCCATTTATTTTTACTTGGAATGTTTCTGTTTATAGCCATTATTGTATCATCCGGATCAGGTTATATTAATATAAACTTTGCAGATGTTTTCAAAATAATTGCTTCCAAATTTACAGGGAACAGTGATTTACTGGAAGGAATGAACAACATATTTCCGGTAATAGTTCTTGATGTGCGCTTGCCGAGGATTTTAACCGCCGCCATTGTCGGAGCCGGTTTATCCGTATCAGGGGCCGTATTTCAGGGAATCTTATTAAATCCTTTAGCAGACCCTTACACTCTGGGAGTATCCGCAGGAGCGGCTTTTGGAGCTTCGATTGCTATTCTGTTCAATATCAATCTTTTTACGATAGGCCTCTCCTCCTGTTCGGTGCCTGTTTTTGCATTTGCAGGAGCCATTGCGACCCTTTTTTTTGTTATTTTTCTTGCCTCTTCAAACAGCTCCGCAACAAGGCCGGGACTCTCTTCCAACAACCTGATCCTTTCCGGTATTATCGTTGCAGCAATATTGTCTGCCGGAATCAGTTTTTTAAAATATCTCGCAGATGAGCAGGTCTCTATTATAATCTTCTGGCTGATGGGAAGCTTTGCATCGAGCGGATGGCCGGATGTTCAACTGACCTTGCTGTTTGTATGCGCCGGTTGTTTAATATCCTTTTTTTTTGCCAGAGATCTTAACCTGATGGCATTAGGTGACAGGACAGCTTCCTCGCTGGGCGTGGACACAAAAAAGGTGACCTTGGCGCTTCTTGTAACAGCCTCTCTTGTAGCGGCAGTTTGCGTTTCCGTTTCCGGCATTATCGGTTTTGTGGGCCTGCTGGTTCCGCACATGACACGAGCTGTGACCGGGCCTGACAACCGGAGACTTATCCCTGTTTCCATGCTGGTCGGCGCTATTTTGCTTTTATGTGCAGATACGCTTACAAGGGCTGTTTTACCTTCGGAGATTCCCATCGGGGTTCTTACGGCTATGATAGGAGGTCCTTTTTTCTGCTATATCTTCAAAAAACGACAAATGTCCGGTACCGGGATCTGAAATGGGTTTTCAGATAAAAAAAATATCGTTTTCATACGGAGGTAACAAGGCAATTGATAATGTTTCACTCCATCTTGAACCAGGCAAGTTTTACGGAATCATAGGCCCGAACGGCTGCGGCAAATCGACTTTCCTGGATCTTTTGTCCCGGCAGAGCCGGCCGACGGCAGGCTCTGTTTTTTTTATGGGAAAAGACCTGGCAAAATACTCAAAAAAAGCATTATCCAAATTAATAGCTCTGGTTCCGCAAAATTTTTATATTAATTTTTCATTTACTGCCCGGGAAATAGTATTGATGGGAAGATATCCCCATATTCCAAGATTTTCATCGCCGGCTCCGCAAGATATGGAAATAGTTGACGATGTAATGACAAAAACAGAGACATCCCGGTTTAAAAACAGATTTATTACCGAACTGAGTGGAGGTGAAAGACAGAGGGTTGTTTTTGCCAGAGCTCTTGCCCAGGATACTGATGTGC
>JAERRQ010000298.1 GCA_016735355.1 Desulfobacterales bacterium
GGCAATAAGGTTTACCAGTCCGATATTCTTAACCTTTATCATCAGTTTGCCAAGCATGAAACTTACAGGTGATACTTTATATACTATTATCATCGGGGTGCCTGCAATAGCAGTCTCCAGGGTAACAGTTCCGGATGCTGTTATTATAAGACGGCTTTGTTCAAGCACCCTTACAACAGGGCCGGCGTTGAGTTCCAGGTTTATGATACTGTTGAATTTTCGGGTTGCTTCCTCAACATACTGTTTATTGACTGTTGGAGCAATTGAAAGAATAAACTTGATATCATCAAATTTTTCCTGAATCAAAACAGCAGCTTCAAGCATGACCGGCAAAAGCTTTGTAATCTCACTGTTGCGTGATCCTGGAAGAAGTCCAATTATTTGCTGCCCTGATTTTTCAACTTTACAAAAGGTTTTTGATGAGTCGGAGAATGAATCGAGCAGTGGGTGGCCTACAAATGTAACAGGTATATTATGTTCCGTGTAAAAAATTTCCTCAAACGGCAGGATAACTGCCATATGGTCTATTATCTTTCCAATTTTTTTAACACGGCCCTGTCTCCAGGCCCAGATCTGCGGGCTGATATAATAAAGCACGGGAATGCGCAGTTTTTTTGCAGCCGCTGCAATATGAAGGTTAAAATCAGGATAATCTATCAATATCAGAAGATCAGGATTAAGACTTTTAAGGAGACGCTTTGCAACAGAAAGAGCTTTAAAAATAGTAGGGAGTTTAGAAAAAACCTCGGTTATTCCTACCACTGCAAGTTCGGCAGCATCAACCAGTATTTTCACACCTGCTTTCTGCATGGTCTTGCCGCCGATTCCACAGAAAAAAAAATTATTTTTTTCCATTTCCATGGCTTTAACAAGCCTTGCTCCGTGATGATCACCCGAGGCCTCACCGGCTATGATCATAATGTTTTTTTTCTGGTTTGATTTTTTCTGGTTTGATGTGAGAGCCATGAATTTATAGATTTAAGAGCTTGCTGTTTGCATTTTTTATCTGCTGCATAGTGGATATCGCTATTCTTAAAGCATCGCGGCCCATTTCACCGGTTACTTCCGGGGAGGTTCGATTTTGGACGGATTTAACAAAAGAGATGAGTTCATCATTCAAGGCATCCCCCTGCTGGAATGATATGTTTTCAACTTCCATACCTGGGATCAGTCCTTTTTCATTAGAGCCTGTTTTTCTGATAATGGTAATTTTATAATTTGAAAAATCAACCGAAATATATGCATCTTTTTGAAAGAGCCTGATTTTGCGCTCATTTTTTATTGAAATTCTGCTGGCCGTGATATTGGCCACACATCCATTTTTAAATTCCAGGCGTGCATTCGCAATATCCACATGCTCTGAAATAACAGGCACACCGGATGCATGAATCGACTTTATTTCCGATCTGACAAAGTTGGATATTAAATCTATATCATGAATCATGAGGTCCAGCACAACGCTGACATCTATACCCCGTTCCTTGTAAAAACTGAGACGATGTGATTCAATAAACATCGGTTTTTTTATAATGTTTCGCAAGGCAACAACTGCCGGATTAAAACGTTCCAGATGACCGACCTGTATAATAAGTCCTTTTTCTTCAGCTAAATCAATAAGTTTATCCGCATCCGAGATAGATGTTGTGATAGGTTTTTCAATCATCACATCAATGCCGTTTTCAAGGAAATCCTTTGCAACAGTGTAGTGCTCCGGTGTTGAAGCCACAATGCTGGCGGCATCAATTTTATTAACAAGATCTTTATGGTTCGCAAATGAGAGGGTATGAAATTCGGCCGCTATATTATCGGCTCTGGATTTGTCAATATCAACCACACCGACAAGGTCGACGTTTTCCATGTTTGCATATTTTTCTGTATGAAACTTGCCGAGATACCCCACCCCGACAACACCTACTCGCAGTTTTTTCATTTTTTCTCCATGGCGATTATTGAAATCTTGTACTGGTTGGCAAGATCAAGCATCTCTTGCTTGTCAAATACAATCGCCTTGCCGGCCTCTATTACAAGGGTTTTTGCTCCGGCAGCATGCATGGTTTCTATTGTTTGGGCACCAATGGCCGGGACATCGAACCGGGTGTCCTGATCAGGTTTGCAAACCTTTACTACTACAGCATCTCCCTTTCCTAATTCACCGCCTCTTTTTATTGTGGCATCAGTTCCGTCAACAGCCTCCACTGCCATAATGGAGCCGCCGGCCACAACAACGCATTGCCCTATGTCGAACCGGCCGATCTCTTTTGCTATCTTCCACCCTATTTCCATATCTTTTTTTTCGGTTTTGGATGGTTTCCGCTTGGTCCAGATACCGGCTTCCGCTAATAGTTCAGGGATAAGAAATGTGGAGGGACGAATCTTTATGCCTTCTTTTTCAATAGCTGCTGCAAAAGCGCTCAAAATTCCGTCATCATGGGTATGTTTCATGCGGGCAATAATTGAGATAGCCTTTGTGTCGGGTCGTACGTCTGTAAAAATTCTGGTTTTTCTGATAGCTCCGATAATAACGGCTTCCCGGACGCTGTTTTTTTTAAAAAATTTTATCAGCCGTTTAACCTGTCCCAGGTGGAGCCACTCAATACCGTCCACAAGCTCTTTCAGTACCGGATCAGCCTCTTTCAGATAAGCTGCAGCATAAACGGAATATCCTTTTGCCTTGGCAGCTTTTGAAAAGATGATTGGAAACTGGCCGCTCCCCGCAATAATTCCGATTTTCATTACCTGGTAATACCACGCTCGGATGATTTGATGAAATCTATGAACCTGACAACTTCAGGAATTTGTTCCACTTCAAGCAAAACCTTCTCAACGGCTTCTTTTAAAGGAAAACCCTGGCGGAATGTCATTTGGTATGCCTTTTTCATTATTCCCAATGTCTCTTCAGAAAAACCATGACGTTTCAGCCCGATTTTATTCAAACCATACAGCTTTGCACGGTCTCCGCTTGCTATTACATATGGAGGTATATCTTTGCTTATCGCAGCCTTACCGCTGATATAGGCATACTCACCTATTTTTACAAACTGGTGTATTGCAGCGAGACCTCCGATTGTGGCATAATCGCCTATGGTTATATGGCCCGCCAGGGTGGCTACATTGGCCATAATAACATTTCTGCCGGTTTTGCAGTCGTGCGCCACATGGGCATATGCCATAATGAAATTTTCTTCTCCTACCTCGGTAATGCCGCCGCCAAACCCTGTGCCCCGGTTTATGGTTGCAAATTCACGCACAACGGTTCCGCGGCCGACCTTTACCCAGGTCTCTTCTCCTTCAAATTTCAGGGCCTGGGGCTCTGCTCCTATAGATGCATATTGAAAGATACGGCAGTCAGACCCTATTTCCGTATATGAATCTATAACAACGTGGGGGGCGATAGTGGTGCCCGAACCGATTATAACATTTTCTTTAATAATGGAGTAGGGACCGATTGTTACATTGGAACCTATTTTCGCTTTTGAGTCGATAATTGCTGTTGCATGTATCATTTTTTATATTCCAA
>JAERRQ010000181.1 GCA_016735355.1 Desulfobacterales bacterium
GCCTGTTACAGGGGGCTTCGGGGATTGGCGTCTGTCTGCCTTGCTCTTGTCGCGTCGAGTTAAAATGCGCACCAGGGCATAGTTGACCGGCCGTTCAAACGTCCGTCCATCCAAAACTATGTCGTAATCGAATACCAGCACCGGTGGCTGGCCTTTCTGCAGGTGCTCCAGGTAAATGTTACCGCGTTTGCGAATAATATCCATGAAGAGTACTGACCGTTGAGCGGCGTCCTGACAATATTCGGACCAGTCAAAGATCCATTTGGACCAGCTATTTATGAACATGGTTATCCTCCTTTTGACAAAACTTTCGAATGCTAAGAGCCTGTTTGAAAATTAGTAATTTGCAATTTTTGAAACCCAAAAATCGTCAAAATCAGCTTTTAAAAACATAATTTTTAGAATTCTGGGTTCAAAATAGCTCTTTTTACGAACCGAATGGAGCACTAAAAACCATTTTATTACTTACTTTACTACTTTTCAAACAAGCCCTAAGGAACGTGGGCGAAATAACTTCCTCAACTAACCTATCAGCTACAACGTTTAAGTAGAATATTGATTAAAAAATAAAAAAACAAGTTTTCTGAAAAAAAATTAAAGACCTTTTTGATACAAAATGTCTCAGTAGCGAATATTACTTTATCAAGAAAGGAATTTCGCTATGTTTTGTGACTCGAGCCAAGGCTGGCTTTACCCGCAACCCAATGCATTTTCGAGATTGATTTTCATTTCGGCCATTTCAGGATGATCAAAGCAACCCCTGATTCTCTTGTTTTTTATGACAGGGTTTCAGGAGTAAGGTACTAAACATGATTTTATTATACACATTTTACTCAGAAAAGGATAGAAGACTTTATGGAGAGCCAGAAGCCTTAAAATTAGGTTAAGGAATACCCAAACGTTATAGTATTCATGTTAACGGCCCATGGTGTATTACCTTTGAGTGGGAAGAGGGTGAGGCGCTAAGAGTTCGTCCAAAAATAAATTGGCAATTTTAAGTATTGAGTCGCCTGCCTGCCAAGGCGCAAAAACGTAGGAATATCAAGATTTTTATACGTTTTCGTAACGCAGTCAGGCAGGATGGATCGACGCTTAAAATGTAAAGTTATTTTTAGGCGAGCCCTAAGTAGTGCCCGAACGAAAACTATAAAATTTTTTCAAGTTCAAGGAAGGCAAAAATTTTAACCGCAGGAATACATTCAGTATTTTGAGGATTAAAATTTTTGACTGACACAGAAATTGGTAAAATCAGCAGTTTTCGTTCAGTCACTAAAGTATACCAACTTGACATTGCTTCATCCATCATTATTTTTTGTAAAACATTATTGATGTTCAGTTTAAAGATACCGTAGTCTACATTTAACCAAGTTAAACTATTTTATAGACTTTAATATAAAAAATCATTTCAGGAGAAAAAGCTGCCGATGACTGGAGAAAAAGAAGCCAAGAAAGATACCGAGTCTCTTGAGGCCGATACGGAAAATAAAAAAAAGCTAAAATCCGTCGCAAGCAAAGCTGATAAAAAAAAAAATAAACCAAATAAATTATTGGATCAATTAAAGTCGGAAAAAGAGGCTGCTGAACAGGAGGCTAAAGATACGTATGACAAATTCCTAAGGATTTCGGCTGAATTCGACAATTATAAAAAACGAACTGCCCGGGAAATGGATGAATTCAGGAAATTTGCAAACGAATCTCTCCTTATGAAATTACTGCCTGTCGTGGATAATCTTGAACGCGCTATAAGTTCTATACAAGAAAAAAAATTTTCAGAAAATTCCATTGGAGAAGGACTAGGCCTGACGCTTAAAGAGATTCTGGATGTTTTTGAAACATTCCAGGTAAAACCGATAGAGTCTTTAAACAAGCCTTTTGATCCTAATTTTCATCAGGCAGTCATGCAGGAAGAGACGGAAGAAATAGAAGAAAATATTATCATGAAGGAATTTCAAAAAGGTTACATGATACAAAACAGATTGCTAAGAGCTGCAATGGTAGTAGTAGCCAAAGCAAAAACCAACAAATCTGATAATTCATAAAAAAAATATATCATGCAAGGAGGAAACTGATGGGTAAGGTGATAGGCATAGATCTTGGAACCACTAACTCTTGTGTCGCAATAATGGAGGCCGGCGACGCAAAGGTTATTACTAATACCGAGGGTGGCAGAACAACGCCATCGATAGTCGCCGTCTCAGACAATGGCGAACGTCTTGTTGGTCAGATTGCCAAAAGACAGGCGATTACTAACCCTGAAAACACGGTTTTTGCCGTAAAAAGATTGGTCGGCCGAAAATATGATGCGGATGTGGTTCAGGATGATATAAAAGTACTTCCATATAAGCTCGAAAAAGCATCTAACGGCGATATTCGTATTAGACTTAATAATGAGCTAAACAGCCCGGCCCAGATCTCGTCATTTATTCTTGGTAATATAAAAAAAACCGCTGAAGAATATCTTGGCGAACCTGTTACAGAGGCTGTAATAACCGTTCCGGCATATTTTAACGACAGCCAGAGGCAGGCCACCAAGGATGCCGGCAAAATTGCCGGCCTTAATGTTTTAAGAATAATAAATGAACCTACTGCGGCATCGCTGGCATATGGACTCGATAAGAAAGCAGAGGAAAAAATAGCAGTATTCGATCTGGGCGGAGGAACCTTTGATGTATCGATTCTTGAAATAGGCGAAGGAGTCTTTGAAGTTAAATCGACTAACGGCGACACACATCTAGGCGGAGAGGATTTCGATCTCCGGCTAATAAACTACCTTGCAGATGAATTCAAAAAAGACCAGGGTATTGATGTAAGAAACGACAAAATGGCCCTCCAAAGGCTGAAAGAAGCTGCTGAAAAGGCCAAAATGGAGCTTTCCACATCTATAGAAACGGATGTGAACCTTCCCTTTATCACCGCAGATGCAAGCGGCCCCAAACACTTGAATATTAAAGTTACCAGGGCCAAACTCGAATCTCTTATCAGCGACCTTCTGATAAATCTGGAAAAGCCGTGTTTAACAGCTCTAAAAGATGCCGGCATGAAGGCCGGCGATATTAACGAGGTTGTGCTGGTTGGCGGAATGACACGCATGCCGGCCGTACAGGAATGCGTAAAAAAGATTTTCGGCAAAGAACCCCATAAAGGTGTTAATCCGGATGAAGTGGTTGCGCTGGGCGCTGCCATACAGGGTGGAGTCTTAAAAGGAGATGTAAAGGATGTTCTGCTCCTTGACGTAACACCTCTTTCCCTGGGAATAGAGACCTTGGGTGGAGTAATGACCAGATTGATAGAAAAAAACACCACCATTCCAACCAAAAAGAGTCAGATCTTCTCCACCGCAGCGGACAACCAGCCTGCAGTTTCAATCCATGTACTGCAAGGTGAACGTGAAATGGCTCCGGCTAATAAAACTCTGGGACGTTTTGAACTGGTCGGGATTCCCCCAGCGCCGCGTGGCGTGCCTCAAGTAGAAGTGACCTTTGATATAGATGCAAACGGCATTGTTAATGTATCGGCGAAAGACCAGGCCACAGGCAAAGAGCAATCCATCCAGATTACGGCATCTTCCGGCTTGTCAAAGGAAGAAATTGACGCTCTGATTAAGGATGCGGAGCTTCATGCTGAGGAAGATAAAAATAAAAAAGAGCTGATTGAGGCCCGCAACACGGCCGACAGCCTGATCTATTCAACCGAAAAATCGATAAAAGATCTTGGCGATAAGGTTGATGCAGACACAAAAAAGAACGTAGACGATGTGGTTCCGCGTCTTAAAAAAGCTATGGAAGGTGAAGATACTGAAGAGATCAAACGTATCAGCGAGGAATTATCCCAGGCAGCCCATAAGCTGGCAGAAGAGATGTATAAAAACGCCTCCCAGGATGCTGGTCAGCAGGCAGGACCTGGAGCCGGACCTGGAGCCGGACCTGATGCCGCTCATCAGGGAGCATCAGCCTCCTCACCGCCTGACGATGATGTTGTCGATGCTGATTTTGAAGAAGTCAAAGATGATGACAAAAAGTAACGAAAACTTTCACACCCAACACGTCAGTCAACCAGGCGCAATATGAAAAAGTTATTCTATTATCAGCCCTGAAAGGGCGATATATACCAGCCCAGGGCAACGCCCTGGGATTTAAATATCCTATAACCAATCTGCCCTGAAAGAGCGTGACATATATTTATTTTTATGTATCGCCCTTTCAGGGCTCTTGGGGAATATATAATCTTTTCCTATATAATCTTTTCCTGGGGGCGTTGCCCCAAGCTGGTATGTTTAGCCCATTCAGGGCAGCCTGAGGAAGGAATACCCATATTAATTTGTGTAACTTTTTTGTATTGCACCCGAATACAATTAAAGGAAAAATTAAATGACAGACAATCAAATCGATTTTACAGTTGAAACAAACAATCTGTATCGTGAAGAGAATATCATAGATCTAAAATCGGCTTCCATTCGGTGTCTTACACCTATAAAACCGGATGGAACCACAGATGAAAGCCGTGAAAAAATATTTATGGGTCATACCCAGCTCATGTCGTCCCAGGGTCATGTCCCGCTTCACGCACCACTAAAGGCATCCACGCTGGAAGAAGCCATGAAAAACTTCCCTGAAGCCATGCAGCATGCCATGGCCGAAATGGTTGAAAATATAAAGAAAATGCAACAGGAACAAGAAAAATCAAAGCAAAAAGAAAATTCCCGCATTATTGTCCCTGGGCGATAGTTTCAGCCCCGCATTGAGGCAATGCTTAACCAATAAAAGAAGCATGGGGGAAGAAACCTTAAAAATTATAGGTAGTGCTGAATAACGCTGAATTGGAGTTGTGGAGTGCCTGAATACCATCATGGCATGCTAAGGACTCACTCAAAAATAACTTCACATTTTGGCATCTCAGCTTCAGGCTGTATTTGCACGGTCCTCATTACACAAAGTCCTCGAAATAGCTTGCTATTCCTGTGGCTTTGCTCAATCGGATCGTACAACTTCAACCTAAATCTGAGC
>JAERRQ010000133.1 GCA_016735355.1 Desulfobacterales bacterium
TGATTAGGTAAAATCCGGTCGTAAGTCTGGAGCATCATGATCGGCATGGCCATAGCAAGCAGATTAATGCCCAGAGAGGCCAGTACCAGATAAAGAAGATTACCCTTAAAATCGCTGCCAGGGCCGGTAACACCGGCACTCTGCCGTGAAATATTTTGAGTCATAGGAAATAATAAGTATGTTGTGAATTGTCTGTAATTTATTTTGATATTTTATATTATCGGATAAAATTACAGATACTTTAGAAAAACAGTACGCAGAATTGGATTTACCTATTTCCCCAGGAAGCGTTGCGGGTGGCTTAAATATACTCAAGAATTGGTTTCAGCCTGTTTACGATGCACGTTACAGCCGTCAAATGACAGAAAACAGATTTCATCATGATAAAAGCAGTGGAAAGGTTTTTAAAAGGATCCGGCACAATATTCCGTTTTACCTTTTTTATGTATTCAATTGTTGTATGCCGTTTAACTGATTGCACAATTTAGGGTATGGCCGGGGTAGGGGCAGAATCTATTTCTGCCCCTGTATCATTTTTGGCGGATATGGATGGGCGGATTGGAATCCGCCCCTACGGTGGTGATTTCAATGTGAACGTTTGGGGACGCCCCCATATTTACAGTTTCCATTTTTTTATGCCAATGCGATATAAATAGATATCATACCACATAAATCAGGAAATCGTGTTGCCGCCCGAAATTTGCTGTGTTTTTTGGGCAGTCAGAGAATTTGGCATTAGGATGAGACAGCTTTCAGGAAAATTGAACATTTCATTATCCGGTGTAAGTCAGTCCGTGGCACACGGTGAAAATATAGTAAAGGCCTGAAATATAAGCTTTTGAAGCAAAAAGTGTAAATGTGTGGAACGTCCAAACGTCCCCTCCTTGGTAGTTATATATTTTACTCAGAAATAGCTTGACCTTCCGGTTCGGAACACTCAGTTACTTCTGAGGGGGTTGCATCTTCAAGTGCCTTCACTGGACTTTCCGGAGTACACTCATCGCCAATACTTTCCGGAGAGGTGATATTTTGTAATGAATTAATTTCACCGCCTTTAATACCAATTTCTGCCAGTAGTGAATCTAATAACGGTGCTTGCCCGCGATATCTAAGAGCACTATTCACCACTTGGTCGGCTAAACTTCCATTAGCACCTGAAGTTTCGACACTTCCGCCTCCGCCTGCACTACCAGTATTAAGACCACCCACCTGGATAATTTTAATACCATCAATTTGTTCCATTGGCTTAACACTTTCTTTAATAATTGCCGGCAGATTTCTAATAAGATCAAGGCGAATTTGCATGGTGATTTGGTCAAGGGACAATAAGTTTCTGGCTTCATTTAATGCACGCTCACCTTCTGCATCAACTGCGTATTTTTTCTGCGCAGCTTCTGCATCAAGGATTTCAGCATCAGCTTCACCCTTTGCCTTTATGCGAACCTTCTCAGCTTCTGCAGCCGCAAGAATTTTAACAGATTCAGCCTGGTCTTCAGCAGCATTTTTTTCTGCTTCAGCAGCAACTTCAATTGCAATAGCTTCACGCTCGGCTTGTTTTTTTGCTTCAACCAGTTCAACAGCTTTAACACGCTCGGCTATCTGAGTTTCACGGACTGTAATAACATTTTCTTCTTCTTTAACAGCTTCAGCTCTGGCTTTATCAGCTTCGGCCTGAGCAACTGATTTTTCTTTCGACTTCTCAGCAATAGCAATTGCTTTATTTTGCTCGGCAATATCAATTGCTTTCTTTTTATCAATGTCTTTTTCCTGCAAGAGTCGATCTTTTTCAATGGATTGCTCTTTAACCACCCTTTCTGCGGTAATATTGGATAAGTCTACCTCTTTTTTTGCTTCAATCTCTGCCTGGTCAGATTCTTGCTGTTTATTAGCTTTTTCCTGTGCAATCTCAGTTGCCTGGCTGGCTTTGCGTATTTCAACCTCTCTCTCCTGTTGGAGTCGAGCAAATTCTGAATCTCTTGCTATTGCAAGGCTTTGTTTTTCTGTCTCCAAATTTTTATTTTTAATGGCAACGGCGGTATCCTGTTCAATATCATTCCTCGCTTTACGACGTTCTTCGATCTCTTCGGTTAACCTGGTAAGGCCTTCGGCATCAAAGGCGTTGTCTGAATTGAAAAATTCTTTACCTGTCTGATCGAGGCCTGTTAAGGAGACGGATTCAAGCTCCAAACCATTTTTTAAAAGATCCTCACTTACTGAAGTTTGGACTTTGTTTACAAAATCAACACGCATTTCGTGAAGATCTTTCATTGTCATCTCAGCCGCAACAGCCCTGAGTGAATCAACAAATTTACCTTCTACAAGTTCCTTTAATAATTTAGGTTCTGTTGTTTTGGAACCAAGCGTCTGAGCTGCATCTGCAATTGCCTCCTCAAGGGCTTTAACTCTTACGTAAAATTCAGCAGCAACATCAACCCGCATCCGATCTTTCGTAATAAGAGCGTCTCCATTCCTTCTTTGGACTTCAAGGCGCAAAGTATTCATATTGACATTAATTACATCGTGTAAAAAGGGTAGTACTATTGCGCCACCATTTAAAATGACTTTTTCACCGCGAAATCCGGTTCTAACAAAAGCAAGTTCTTTGGTTGATTTTTTATAAAGTCTGGCCAAGACAAAAGCTAACCCAATGAAAGCGACGACAATAATTCCTGCCATTACTGCTATTCCAATTAAAGATTGCATAATAATATTACTCCTTATTTAATTTTTAAATATCGTTTAATGCGGAACTTTTACTTGAAATTGCTTTAAAAACAGCACCACTTTGACTGATCAGGACAACCTTTGAGTGTGTTTCAAAAGATTCTTCAGCCGTGTCTGGTTCAACCATAATGTAATGGGTTTTAGCGTGCTCATCTTTCACCTTTGCCTGAACTGGATTTTCAGGCTTTGCTGTTCCTGAAATGATTGTTGCAACTCTTCCAATAAGCGTTTTTCCCGAAACCGCATCGGTTTCATCTTTTGGCATGTATTTCCCTAATAATCCTCCAATAACACGAACAGCAGGTAGAGAAACGAAAAGAGCAAAAGGTACTGCGATCAAAGCCGGAAGAAAAAAACTTGTTATACTTTGAAAAATTGATTGTAGAATTAATCCAAACAAACCAAAATTTGTAAGAAAAACAATCAACAGCATTAATATCGGAACCTCGCCAATGCGAAACCAGCTTAGGACCTTGGCAATAGTAGCAGGGGAGGCATCCGGAACAGCAGAATCAGTATCAACATCCATGTCAAAATCTACATCAGCATCAATTTCGGGGATAACAGAGTCAATAGCCTCTGAGATACCTCCTCCTAAACTAACGGAAATAACTTCAAGAAGAACAATCAAAAGCATTACAGCAATAGACAAAACGAAATACAGGTTTTGTGGCGCTTCTAAAAAATCAAGCATTGCGTTTATTCCTTACTAGTTTCTTTGATTGCAGCAAGTCGTTCCTTAACCCGATTTTTTCTTGCAAGATCATCTAATTCTGATATCTTGGCTGCTGTTGTTCGATCACTTGTTCTACCTGCGACAAAACCAGACGCCTTCCCAAGGACTCTTTCAAAAGCAGAGTTCGCCTGGTCAACTTTGTTTTCATGGCTGAGTGTTCCGATTGGTGTACTTGTTCCGGAACCAGACATGTCATTATTGGCATCACGCCCGCTTTCCCTATACATACGAAGTTCATTCTGCATTTCTCTGCGTTTCCCTTGCAAGGCAGATACATATCCTTCAAGTTCTTTTTCCTGAGCCCCAAGATCACTGACTTGGGTTTCAAGGATTGGAACCTGTGCTTCAATATCTAACTGTTGAGAAATAGCAGCTTCAGCCAAGTCATCACGCTTTTCATTCACAGCAAGTTCAATTTTTTCACTTAAATCTTCATGCTTTTGGTTTGCCTGCATAAGTCGTTTGTTTGCCATATGCTTATTAGCAATAACTTTACCCAGTCCTGCTCTAACGTCTTCAACAATTCCTTCAACTTCACGAATTGCTTCTTCCATGACTACTTCAGGAGCAGTGTTTTCAACGGCATCTATAATTGCATTAAAGCTCCCACTAATTACTCTACCTACACGTTTTGATATCTTGTCTCGCATCCCGACCTCCTTTAGTGCCTTACTCCTAAAACCCTGTTAAAAAAAGAAATTTTTTGGCATACGCTTTATAGAGACAAGGCATGCCTTGTCTCTACGTCATTGCCGCCGTTGTTATTCAAAATCAATATTTTTCGTATGATATCAGTACAGTTTAGGTTGCGGGCATAGCCCGCCTTGGTTATAATTTTAAATTAATCAGTTCAATTAATCCCAAAAAAATTGGGACTGGATATCGGCAGCACCGAGACGCAAACCAGACATCCTAATGCCGTCATAAACCATTTGCACTTTTGCATGATGGCCACTTCAGTGGCCTGGATTTACGCCAGCCGACTCGAAAAAACGCCAACCCGGCGGCATGATACTTTTATAGGAAATTTCAGTTATCAGAAATTTACAAACTGAAAATCGAGAAGTCAACAAAGATAGAAATAAGCTACAACATATTGTTATTACAGTAAATAAAAATATCTAGACTTTTTATCAATAATAGTATATAGCATTCTAAGTTAATTCAAAAGCTTAGGATGTCGTGAAAAATACACCCAAAACAATAATTTTTAATCAAGATCTCGTCAGAGAAAAACTTCGTTAAAAAAAAGATGACGATGTCTGTTTGAGCTCTTGGGGGCGGCTTGATGAATTTATACAATTTATCAGCTCGTTTGGTATTTTTTCAATGCTGACACAGCTATGCCTGGCAACGGGGTATAGCCGCATTCCCTCATTTTTATTGGCGATGCTGGACTCTCGCAGGTTTTGAAATGATTTTCTAGTATATTGCTATAAATTTTTAAAAGCAAGCATGTCTCCGATTTTTGTATGAGGTTTCCTCCACAAAGAAAATTATTTAAAGGGACGTTTGGACGTTCCACATATTTACAGTTTACATTTTGTAATGCCAATATTATATAAATGTCATGCCATGTAAATCAGGCAATCGTGTTGCCGCCCGGCATTTTCTGTGTTTCCGGGCATTCAGAGAATGTGGTATTAGGATAACACAGCTTTCAGTTGACAGAGTTTTGTAATGGTTCCCCTTTATATTCCCATGGGTTGGGGTTGTAGAGACAAGGCATGCCTTGTCTTCTGCGTTCCCGTTATTATGCAAAATTAACCGTCAACCGTACACAAGTCGCAACCAGACAAAACTAAAAAGGCCATATAATTATTCAGTTTGTAAATTTCTGATACATGTTTTTTAAATTATGATAAAGAAGGGAATAAAATAAAAAAGCGAATATTAAATAATTAAGCTGCGGCCCTTTTTTCTATAAAAAATGATCGAAGGAACACTAAAGGTGACTGGTGAAGCAGAAAAAAGAACAAGGTCTGATTGACAAGCGGCTTGCAGCCATCGCAGCAGGTGAAGACAGCACGCGTCAGTTCAAGGTTGATGTGCGCAATGTTAATGCACTGGCTTCTGAAATGGTGGCTTTTGCTAATACCGATGGAGGAACAATTTTTATCGGCGTGGCTGATAATGGTTTGATGCCGGGGCTTTTGCTAAAGGATGTGGCGAGAATTAATCAGCTCATCAGCAATGCGGCCAGTCAGCATGTGCGAAGTCCTTTAACGGTTCAAACGGAAAATGTTCAGCTTACGACCGGACTTATTGTTATTGTGCTCACTGTGCCAAAAGGTATCGATAAACCGTATTTTGATAAAAACGGGGTTATCTGGCTGAAATGCGGTGCTGATAAGAGGCGAATCAATTCCAAGGAAGAACTGCGCTGGCTTTTCCAGTTTTCTGACCAGTTTCATGCTGACGAACTCCCAACAAAAGCAGGGATAAATAAACTCGACAAACTTCGTTTTCGTGATTTTATCCGCGATGTTTATAAACTTGATTTTCCGGATGACCCCGGGAATTTGATACAGCTCTTACAGAATATGAGCCTGGCTACCGATACCGGTAACTTAAATCTGGCGGGAGTGCTTTTGTTTGCTGAACGCCCTGAGTGGATCAAGCCTCAGTTTGTGATAAAGGCCATTCGATATCCGGGAAATGAAATTCATGTTAGTGATTATTTGGATACCGAAGATTTTTCAGGTCCATTAAGCAAAATCTTCAATGATTCCCTGTCGTTTGTCATGCGCAATTTGCACAAGGTGCAGGGCGGACGTGGCGTTAATGCTCCGGGTCTGCCTGAAATTCCGGAAGCGGTTTTTGAAGAACTTATAGTCAATGCATTGATTCACCGCGATTATTTTGTAAGCGCTCCCATCCGACTTTTTATTTTTGATAATCGTATAGAAATTATCAGCCCGGGGCATCTGCCGAACAACCTGACTGTTGAACGGATTCGTACCGGCATTTCCAATATCCGAAACCCGATTTTGGTTTCGTTTGTGGCAAAAGGACTTTTGCCTTACCACGGGCTTGGATCCGGGATTAAGCGTGCGCTGGAAAAATGGCATGATATAGACTTTACAGATGATCGCGAAGGCTGTCTTTTCACCGTAACAATTCATCGAAAAATGCCCAATGGCTCAATCAATTTGACTGGTGACCTGAAAAGTTCGGGGAAAGATCAGGGAAAGTTCGGGGAAAGTTCGGGAAAAAGTTTGGAAAAGTTCGGGGAAAAGGTCAAAAAAAGTTCGGGGAAAACTGAAAATATGGTTTTTTCTCTTCTTGCTGATAATCCTAAAATTACTATTCCTGAATTGGCCAAAACACTTGATCTAACCACCCGTGCTGTGGAAAAACAGATTGCAAAATTGCGAAAAAAAGGCCGCTTGCATCGTATCGGCCCCGCCAGGGGCGGAAGTTGGCAAATAATTGAAAGGGAGT